>JAEXPO010000269.1 GCA_023446675.1 Bacillota bacterium
GCCTACACCGGAGGTGCTACCTGCGCCTGCCTTAAGGCTGGGGCGGCCGTATGCCATGTGGACGCCTCCAAGGGTATGGTAAACTGGGCAAAGGAAAATGTAAGCCTCTCAGGCCTGGAGGACAAGCCGGTACGTTATATCGTAGAGGATTGCATGAAATTCGTTCAGAGGGAAATCCGGAGAGGAAAAACCTATGACGCGGTTATCATGGATCCCCCTTCCTACGGACGGGGACCGGCAGGGGAAGTGTGGAAGCTGGAGGAGGAATTGTACGGGCTTGTGGAAACCCTGTCTCATGTACTGTCGCCAAATCCGTTGTTCTTCCTTCTCAACAGCTATACCACAGGCTTATCTCCCTCCGTGACCGCCAATATGCTGACTTTGGCCCTGGCTTCCTTTAAAGGCCGTGTGACAAGCGGAGAGGTGGGACTTCCGGTGGAAGGTACCCCTGTTGTCCTTCCCTGCGGAACCTATGCCCGCTGGGAAGACTGAGGAGCCAGGAAAACAGCCTGGTTTTTCTATGGGTATGTGTAAAGAACAGGTGTGTGTTTCCCAAACTGAAGCACAAGTAACAGTGGATGAAATTTAGGCACAGTGGTATAATATGGTGATAAAATGCTTCAAAAAAGAAAGGACAGGAATGAATGGAGTTAAAGAAACTTTTTGATACGGCAGTAGAAGCGCTACAGGAAAAAAAGGGCAGAGACATTAAAGCCATTGATATAGGTAATCTGACGACAATAGCCCATTATTTTATACTATGCAGCGGAACCTCCGTTACCCATATCAAATCCCTGTCCGATAGTGTAGAGGAGAAGCTGGGCGAGCTTGGAATAAAGCCCAGACGCACCGAGGGCTACAATGCTGCCCGGTGGGTTTTGATGGATTACAGTGACCTGGTTATACACATTTTCCATGAAGAGGAACGCCAGTTCTACGGCCTGGAAAGGCTTTGGCAGGACGGTATACCGATAAAATTTGAAATTCCCGTTTAATAGGGGGCAAGGCCCCGTTAACAGTTTTATGGAGGAGTATTATGAGTTATTCAATGGAGACCGACAGGAAATGGCAGAAAAAATGGGCCGATAGCGAAATCTATCAATTTGACCGTGAAAAGCTGGACAAGAAGCTTTACTGCATGGAGATGTTCTCCTATCCCTCCGGTGCAAAGCTTCATGTGGGGCACTGGTACAATTTCGGCCTTACCGATTCCTGGGCACGCATGAAGCGCATGCAGGGCTATAATGTGTTTCATCCTCAGGGCTTCGATGCCTTCGGCCTTCCGGCGGAAAACTATGCCATAAAAACAGGCATTCACCCCAAGGATTCCACTCTGGCCAATATTGAAACAATGGAAAACCAGCTTAAGGCCATGGGCGCCACCTTCAACTGGGATTATGAGGTGGTTACCTGCAAGCCTGAGTATTATAAGTGGACTCAATGGATCTTTCTCCAGCTTTACAAAAAGGGATTGGCTTACCGGAAAAATGCTCCGGTTAACTGGTGCCCCAGCTGCCAGACCGTGCTTGCCAATGAGCAGGTAGTGGATGGAAGCTGCGAGCGCTGCCATTCGGAGATTACCAAAAAGAACCTCACTCAATGGTTCTTCAAGATTACGGAATATGCTCAGGAGCTTTTAGACTGTCTGCCCGGTCTGGACTGGCCGGATAAGACCAAGAAAATCCAGATGAACTGGATTGGCCGTTCCGAGGGAGCGGAAATTGAGTTTGCCCTGGCTAATTCGGATGAATCCTTTAAGGTATTCACAACCCGGGCCGATACCCTGCTGGGCGTTACTTACGTTGTTCTTGCACCTGAAAGCGAGCTGGTGGACAAGCTTACCACGCCGGAGCAGCGGGAAGCGGTGGAAGCTTACCGTGATACGGTTAAAAAGGTATCGGAAATTGATCGCCTCTCCACGGTAAGGGAAAAGACCGGTGTGTTTACCGGAGCTTACGCCGTCCATCCCCTGACAGGCGAAAGCGTTCCTGTCTGGATTGCCGACTATGTACTGGCCGGTTATGGCACAGGCTGTGTTATGGCCGTTCCTGCCCACGATGAGAGGGATTACGAATTTGCGGTTAAGTTTGAGCTTCCCATAAAGAGGGTGATAAAGGCTGCCGACAGTTCAGTTGCGGACAATCTTCCCTTTATAGAGTACGGCGTTTTGACAAACAGCGGAGAGTTCGACGGCTTATCCTCTGCCGATGCCCGTGTGGAAATTGTCAAGAAGCTTGAAAAAACAGACAAGGGAAGCCTTAAGGTAACCTACCGCTTAAGAGACTGGCTGGTATCCCGCCAGCGCTATTGGGGAACGCCTATTCCCGTTGTGTACTGTGAGCACTGCGGAACGGTTCCGGTACCTGAGAACCAGCTTCCTGTTGAGCTTCCTTACGATGTGGTCTTTAAGCCTGACGGTGAATCGCCTCTGGCCAAGTGTGATGCTTTTATCAATACCACCTGTCCTGTCTGCGGCGGGCCTGCAAAGCGGGATTCCGATACCCTTGACACCTTTGTCTGCTCTTCCTGGTATTTCTTAAGGTATCCCGACAACCGGAACGAGAAGGAAGCCTTCAACACGGATTGGATTAATAAAATGCTGCCTGTGGATAAGTATGTTGGGGGTGCCGAGCATGCGGCCATGCATTTACTTTATGCCCGCTTCTTTACAAAGGCCTTGCGGGATATGGGCTATCTTAATTTTGATGAACCGTTCCTTTCCCTTGTCCACCAGGGAACCATTCTGGGGCCCGACGGACAGCGTATGTCCAAATCCAGGGGCAACACGGTTTCCCCCGACGAATACATTACTAAATTCGGCTCCGATGTTTTCCGCATGTATCTGGCCTTCGGATTTGCTTATGTGGAAGGCGGGCCCTGGAGCGATGACGGAATAAAGGCCATTGACCGGTTTGTGTCCCGTGTGGAACGCATTGCGGACAAGTACCTTGAAGACGGAAAAACATTTGGCAAGGCTGTTACAAAGCCTCTGGGAGCGGATGAAAAGGAGCTTGAGTTTGTGCGTCACAATACCATTAAGAGTGTGACGGCAGACATTGAGGTGTTCCAGTTTAATACGGCAGTGGCAAGGCTCATGGAGCTGGTTAACGCTCTTTATAAGTATGATGCCCAAAACGGGGAAAACGGAGAGCTTGCCGCAGCTGTACTCACCGATCTGGTTAAGCTTCTTGCGCCCTTTGCACCTCATTTTGCCGAGGATTTATGGGAAAAGCTAGGCTATTCCTTTTCCGTTTTCAATGAAGCCTGGCCTATATATGATGAAAAGGCTCTTGTAAAGGATGAAGTGGAGCTGGCTGTTCAGATAAACGGACAGGTAAAATACAAAATAAATGTATCCTCCTCTGCCGATAACGCTGCTATTGAAAAGACAGCCCTTAATGATGAAAAAGCAGCCCCCTACCTTGAAGGCAAGCAGATTGTAAAGGTCATTGTGGTTAAAGGCAGACTGGTGAATATTGTTGTGAAGTAAGAAAAACCGGGCAGCCCTTCGATGTTGAGCCGGCTTCGTGAACGAAAGGCTGTCAGTCATGTTTAGGGGATGGGGAGCTTTTCCCCGTCCCATTAACAGGAAAGGAAATGTGGGTTAATGGATAGCGGCTTCCGTATTCTTGTCATGGCAGCCTGTGCGTACCTTTTATTCTTGTGCATTATCCGTTGGGTTCTGGGTGGACAGTACAAAGTAAAATCCTTTCTTGTAGCGTTAATAGGTGTCTTAACCGTGTTTGGAGGCTTTATCGTCGGTGTTTACGGAAGCGTAATGCATCTTCCGGTTTTTTTAATTTATGCCGTACCGGTTTTGCTGGTGGTAATGCTTCCCACGCTTTCCCTGAAGATGAACAGCGATCAGATTCTTAAATATCTGGTGCTTGCCATTCTGGCCCTCCCCTTTCTCCACGCCTTCTTTTCATTCTTTCTTGGGTGGAGCCAGCTTATCCCTTACCTTAAAATACCATCCTTCTGGGCCTTATTTTAGTGAAACAGCTACTTCTACATATGAAAATTTTACTAACACTATAGACATGGGATCGCCTTGTGATATAATAGCTTGGTGAATTTGGTCGGATACTCCGGGAGGATTGGAAATGCCGCTTGAACGGGATGATGAAGTGAGGCTTATGCAGCCTGCGGTACTGGCGTTTATGGGAGACGCCGTATTTAATACATTTATACGCGAAAGGCTGATATTAAAGAAAAAGGGCACATCACATCAGCTTCATCTCAATGCTACCAGATATGTTAAGGCAGCATCCCAGGCCCGGATCGCCAAAGAATTAATTAAGAATTTCAATGAGGACGAAGCCTATATTTTCAGAAGAGGGCGCAATGCGAAATCCAATACGGTACCCAAAAATGCTGACGTTCAGGATTACCATTATGCTACCGCTTTGGAGGCTGTGCTGGGCTTTTTGTATCTGACAGACAAAAAGGAAAGATTAACAGCATTCCTGGAAGCATCGGCAGCAATTATTGAAAATCAGGAAACGGAGAAGACAAATGGATAAAAAAGAATATGGCCAGCGAAAGCAGGGCGTAAGCAGGCATGGCGGCAAGGGTACAGGTAGAGGCAAACCCTTTTCCGATGCACGAAAAGGCGGCGAGGGCCGCAGCTATTCCTCAGGCGATAAATTCGGGAAGAATTCCCGCTCCGATGGCGGGAGAGGATCTGAAGGTTCAGACAGAGGCTCTGAAGGCGGTTTTGGCGAAAGACGCAGCTACGGTGAGGGCAGAAGCTACGGCGATAAATAGAGCTTTGGCGAAAAGCGCAGTTCTGGCGAAGGCAGAAGCTACGGCGAAAGGAAGAGCTTTGGCGAAAAGCGCATTTCTGGCGAAGGCAGAAGCTATGGCGAAAGGAAGAGCTTTGGCGAAAAGCCCAGCTACGGTGAAGGCAGAAGCTACGGCGATATAAAGAGCTTTGGCGAAAAGCGCAGCTACGGTGAGGGCAGAAGCTACGGCGATAAAAAGAGCTTTGGCGAAAAGCGCAGTTCTGGCGAAGGCAGAAGCTACGGCGAAAGGAAG
>JAEXPO010000293.1 GCA_023446675.1 Bacillota bacterium
ATTTCGGATATTTCGGTTTATGGCCTGCGAAGTCTGTCAAAATCATGGAGTGAAACAAGCGACAAAATCAAGGCGGAAATTGAAGTGAAAACGGATAAACTGGTTGCGAAAATAAAAAGAAAGAAGAAACCGGGTCATGTCTCTATAGGCACCAGGTTTATGTTTTATATGATGCGGATGGTTCAGTTTAAAGGCTGGGCGGCTTGCCCGGAGGATAATACCTATTGGAAGGAAAAGGGCTGGCTTGGAAAGGAAAGGCCCTGGAAGAAAGGTATCACTAAACCCCTTTGACCGAGATTTGAAAAACTGGGACTTATTTACTCTATTCCAGAGGGATTCATGCTCCGATAATATATAAGGATAAAGCCGGATTCTTCTAAGCAGCAGATGATGGATTAACTTACAGCAGTATTAAGGAGACGAAGCTCATGTCATTAGAAACGCTAAAAAAGCTATTGCCGCCACCGAAAAACCCATGCAAGCCGGGGGATGAAAAAGGGTGGAGATTACTGGAGCATGTATTGGGTACGGCTTTGCCCAAGGATTACAAAGCCTTTATCGGTACATACGGAACGGGCGGCATTGATGATTTTCTTTGGTTTTTAACTCCCTTTGAGGCAGATGAAAATGTCAATCTCCTGAAAAGGACACAGGTTTTAAGAGACTCTTATCTGGAATTGCAGCAGAAACACCCCGACTATTATCAGCATGCGTTTTTCCCGGACGAGGGCGGCTTAATGCCCTGGGGATATACGGATAATGGTGATGAGCTTTATTGGCTGACAAAAGGGGAGCCCGAGGAATGGCCCATTGTTGCCTATGAATCCAGGTCGTCCGATTACGAGGTGTATCACTTAACCTTAACGGATTTCATTGCTCAAATTGTCTCTAAGGAAGTGGTATGTGAAGTTTTCCCCGATGATTTTCCGGCGGAAGCTCCGGAGTTTATTTCTGTTGACGTTGAATAATCGAACCGCAGCTTGAAAGACATGCTGAACCTTTAGTATATCTTGCAGTTATAACCCTGGCTGCGTCAGGAGATACGCATGACATTAAAAAAAATTATGCTAAGTATTGTAACGGTTATCGGATTTATTTTTTTAGGAGTGGCACTCCTTTTAATAGTAGAAAACCTTGGCTATTTGAATGACGTTACCGAAAGAATAGTCCGAATGGGAACCGTGATAGCAGGGGTTGCCGTTGTAACCTATATTAATAAGAAATAAGGTATAAATAAGGTACTGCGGTGCTGTGCCTTATCCATCAAACCATAAAGGCCCGGCAAGGATCGGGGGAAGGAAGTAAGCGCATACGGTGATAGCCATGTGCTAAAGCAAATCTGGCTGAAAGCTCGGGGACACGATGCCTCCGAGCTTTTGTTTTATGTGGTTTGCCGTTCAACAAGCTCAGCGGCAATGCGGATTCGGGCGGAAGGGCTCTGGCCTGCAAAAACCTTTGTCAAAAGCTCCACGGCAAGGCTTGACAGCATATCCACCTTATTGTCAATGGAGCTTAATTGGGGAATGGTAGCTCTGGAAAGCGTGGAGTTGTTATAGCCCACCACAGCCAGCTCACCTGGAATGGAAAACCCTTTCTCCATTCCATATTGGAGGGCGCCTACTGCCAGCTCATCCTCCGAGGTTATTATGGCGGAAACGGCAAGTCCTGATTCAAAAACACGTTTTACCGCACTTTTGGCTTCGGCGATATCCCTGGAGCAGCGTACCGTCCGTTTGGAATCCCCATTTAAGCCGCCTAAGGCGAGCCCGTCAAGAAACCCCTTTCGTTTATTATGACCGCTGGGAGAAGTACTGTCATAAAGGTACAGAAAATCCCGGTGGCCTTTGTTACAGAGTGTGGTCACTGCGGATTTAACACCATCCCTGTCATCGCAGAGCACGCTGTATACCCCGGGCAGATCAATTTGCCCTCCAATGCAAAAGATGGGAAGCTTTCGTGCCATTTCGCTGATAGCGGAAAGGGCTTCGCCTTCGGCAAAGCGGGAGCCTACAAGAATAAGAGCGTCCACCTTTTTCGCAGCCAGCAGATGCAGTGACTTGGCTCTTTCGGCGCCGTCTCCCGAGGAGCAGCATAAAATCAGATCATAGCCCTGGTGGCGCAGCTTTTCCTCAAGAACCGAAACCGCACGGACAAAATAAAGGTCATAAATATTGGATACGATAACGCCAACGGTATTCATTGTGCCAAGGCCTAACCCACGGGCAAAGGCATTGGGCGTATAGCCCATTTCTTCCATGACACGAAGAACCCTTTCACGGGTTTTTTTACCGACCACACCATTGTTTAAAACCCGTGAGACAGTGGCAATGGATACCCCTGCCGCATGGGCAATATCATAAATGTTCATCTCTTTTTACTCCAACTCCAGCAATAAGCAGCCCCGCTTGACCAATAATCGAATTTTAAAAGAGGCTGGCCTAACCTAAAAAAGGGCATATAAAAAAGTGTATATCAAACAAAAGGCTTATGAGGGGACTTTACAGGGAATGTAAATGTCTTTGAATTACGCCTGTGTAAAGCGCTTACATTTATTTTATCAGGTTCTATTCATATTGCAAGGCACAGGCAGCGGGATTACCCCACTGTTGAATTATTTAAAACCTATAAAATTATTGCACATTAAGGCATTATCTTTTTATATCTGTTGAAAGCGGCAGGGTGGTAATGTATATTAATAGAGTGTAAGTACTTACAATTTAAACCTAATGGAAAGGCGGCTATTCCCATGACTGGTATCTATTCGGCATTGGATTACGGCATCAGAAGCGGTGAGAGCTTCAATAACACGGAAGCTTTTCGTGCATTATTCAAGCTCATTGAGGATAACGGAGGGGGAACCTTGTATGTGCCTCCCGGTAAATATGTAACCGGCAGCATTCTTATCCCCAGCAACACCACCCTCTATCTTGAAGGAGGCGCGGTGATTTTGGGCAGTCCTGAGCCTGAAGACTATCCTCTATTGGACGACAGTGTGATTCCCGGTTGGGGGCCTCCAGTTCGCCGGGGCCTGGTATCGGCTCTGAATGCGGTTAATGTGACCATTACCGGCCGCGGAACGGTGGATGGACAGGGCCACAACTGGTGGCACAGAAATAATGACGATACCCGCCCGAGAGCTGTACAGCCCATCGGCTGCGATAATGTACGCATCAGTGGCATTACCGTTGTCAATTCGGCCATGTGGACGGTACACCCTGTTTGCTGCAATAATGTAACGATTGACGGCATATCCATAAAAAACCCCAGCAATTCGCCAAATACAGATGGAATTAACCCGGAGGGCTGTTCCAATGTTCATATAGC
>JAEXPO010000078.1 GCA_023446675.1 Bacillota bacterium
AGCGGGAATATTGCTGTTATAACTGGCAGGAACGCTCAGGCCCTTTCCGACCATGTAACGGACTTACATATTCACTGCTTGCATAATTCTGATTACGAGATAAATGAAATGCTGGATTCGGCAAAGATCGGCTTTTCCTTCATGATGGCTGCCGGATGCCGGCGCGTTTTTTTTACTCCGGGGGATATCCCCTGCTTTTTACCCGATACCCTTCTTTCCTTAAACGGGTTTATGGAAGAAACCGGGGCCTGGGTGGTCAAGCCCTGCTGTGAAAGCCGGGCCGGACATCCTGTCCTTTTAAACGGCCAAGTCCTCCCACTGGCTATGGGTTATTGCGGTGAAATGGGGCTTAAGGGCTTTTTCAGAAGCCTTGGTGATGGCGTCAGGCTTATGGAGTGCCGGGATCCGGGTATTCTGATGGATGCCGACACCCCGGAGGATTATACCCGTCTTAAAGCCTTTTTCGAAGGAAATCTTCCGGAAGAAAGGGCGTAGTTCGGTTAATTTTTGATTATATCTGACGAATTCAATTGTACAAACAGGTCATAATACTTTAAAATAAGAATGCCAAAAAGAAACATCCTTTCACTTAAAGGAGAATTGCTTCTTATGACAAAGTCTATGACAAAAGAAAACTGGAAAAAGAATATTGTGCTTTTTATGACAGGGCAGACCCTCTCCCTTTTCGGATCGTCGCTGGTGCAGTATGCCATTATGTGGCATATCACACTGAGCACGAAATCCGGTATTATGATGACCCTGTCCATTATCTGCGGCTTTTTGCCCACCCTTTTCCTGTCTCCCTTTTCAGGTGTCTGGGCCGACAGGTACAACCGGAAAACCCTTATCATGCTGGCCGATGCCCTTATTGCCTTCGTAACTCTTGTAATGGCCATTCTTTTCATGATGGGCAACTACTCTGTTTGGCTCTTGTTTGTGGTATCTGCCGTTCGGTCCCTGGGTTCGGGCATTCAAACACCTGCCGTAGGCGCCTTCCTGCCGGAGCTGGTCCCTCAGGAGAAGCTCACCCGAGTTAATTCTGTCAATGGCACCATTCAGTCACTTATTATGCTGGTGTCACCGATGCTCAGCGGCGCTTTGATGACGGTGGCGCCATTGGAGTACATTTTCTTTATTGATGTCATAACGGCCGCGTTGGCTATTTTCACTCTGTTTGCCTTTTTGCGGGTGCCTCCCAGGGAAAAAACAGAGGAGGTTCACCAAAACAGCTATCTTGAGGATATGAAGCTGGGACTCGGTTATATCAAAAACCACCCGTTTCTGATTACCTTTTTCTCCTTTGTTGCCGTATTTTCATTTTTTGCGGCTCCTGTAGCTTTTTTAACACCTCTTCAGGTGACGCGAAGCTTCGGGGATGATGTGTGGCGCCTCACTGCCATCGAAATGACCTTTTCTATAGGGATGATGTCCGGAGGGCTCATCATGGCAACCTGGGGAGGCTTTAAAAACAGGGTTCATACCATGGTTGTTTCGGGCTTTGCCGTGGGTGCCGGAACCCTGGCTCTGGGACTTGTGACGAATTTCTGGATTTACCTGGCCTTTATGGCCGCAGTGGGGCTGGTTATGCCCTTATTTAATACACCTGCCATGGTTATGATTCAGGAAAAGGTGGAGCCCGATTACATGGGAAGAGTCTTTAGTGTCATGACCATGATATCCAGCTCCGTCATGCCTTTGGGAATGCTTGTTTTCGGGCCTCTAGCCGACAGGGTGCGAATTGAATGGCTGCTGGTGGTCACGGGCTTCGTACTCTTTATAGAAAACTTTTTTATGATGGGAAGCAAAGAGCTCATTAAAGCCGGATGGCCGGTAAAAAATAAGCAAGAAGCAGAAGCTGCAGAATAATGAAATGGATCCCTATTCCGATAGAGAAGAGGTAACTAAACAGAAGCCTATGACAACGAAGAATGAAGAAAAAAATTTCGAAGGCATTTATCCTTCGGAAAAAGGTTATAAAATGCCCCCGGAATGGGAGCCGCATCAAAGGACTCTTTTATCCTGGCCTGTGAAAAAATCTATGTGCCATCCTGACGATTATGAAAGGGTTTGCAAGGGAATGGGGCTGCTGGCTCTGGCCATTGCCGCCTTTGAGCCTGTATCCGTGGTGGTGTGCCCCGGGGAA
Source organism: Bacillota bacterium (assembly GCA_023446675.1). Lineage (GTDB taxonomy): Bacteria > Bacillota > Clostridia > DSM-8532 > DSM-8532 > DTU059. The sequence goes on from JAEXPO010000078.1 coordinate 2,144, forward strand.
AGGGAGAGGGTGGAGGAGCTCATTGAAAGCCTCAAATTGGAGGCAGCAGAAGCAGCATCTCATAGAGATGATGAGCGAGGCCTGCATGAGCTATCCTTCCTTGAGATTCCACATAATGACGCGTGGCTTCGTGACAACGGCCCTACCTTTGTCCGCAATTTAAAAGGAGAGCTGGCCGGTGTCAACTGGCGCTTTAATGCCTGGGGAGGGAAGTACCCTGAATGGGATCTGGACGACAAGGTTGCTCCTCAGATACTGTCCCACTACCAGGTACTCTGCTTCAATGCCCCTCCGGTCATGGAGGGAGGCTCCTTCCACACCGATGGAGAGGGCACTCTCATAACCACGGAGGAGTGTCTCTTAAATCCCAACCGAAACCCTGACATGAGCCGCGAGGAAATCGAAGCTGAGTTAAGAAGATATCTTGGAATAGAAAAGGTTATCTGGCTGAAAAAGGGCCTGTCCGGAGATGAGACAGACGGTCATGTGGATAATCTGGCCTGCTTTGCCGCTCCCGGAAAGGTACTGCTTCAGGTTTGCACCGATCCGGAGGATGAAAATGCAGCCGTAACCCGGGAATGCCTGGACATACTGAGTAAGGCAACGGATGCCCGTGGCAGAAAGCTGGAGGTAATTCCTGTTGCCCAGCCTCCCAGACGTGATTATGAAGGAGACAGGCTAACCTTAAGCTACCTGAATTTCTACTTTGTTAACGGCGGCATTATTCTTCCTGTTTTTGGCGGGGAGGCCGGAGAGACGGACAGACGGGCTCAACAAACCCTGGAAGCCACTTTTCCCCATAGGAAAATCAGTTGCTTTGACGGTATGGCCCTCATAAAAGAAGGCGGGAATGTCCATTGTACAACCCAGCAAATGCCTGCATCCAGGGTGTAAGAGCATATGGTGGAAGAATCCCATCAGGAAGGATTGAAGAGAGAATGCGAAGTGTAAAGGTTGCGGCTACCCAAATG
>JAEXPO010000417.1 GCA_023446675.1 Bacillota bacterium
GAGTAATAGAGAAGCGTATGTACCTGGGCCAGAGCATTAATAACATCGGCACGTCGGAAGCTGTTTCTGTCAAGAGACTCAACGAGCTGATTCAATGTTTTTAAGTCAAACAGAAAGTCGCTTATGGTTTGATTTTTAAGGCAGATATCCAGTGAGCGGAAGGTAAAGTCAAACTTTGTGGCGCCCGTATCCTCAAAGGGCATACAGCCCTTAACATGATGTCCCGCATAATATTCCAGGGCGATGGCAATGGTTTTTCCTGCTTCCGCCTGCTTGACCAGCATATCGCAGTAGTGATTGCCGTGACCTGTAATCACAATTTTGGTGCAAAAGGTTCCGAAGGGCTTCCCATCTACCCACAGGAGGGCTTCATAGCCTTCAATCCGTGGATAGAGATAAAGGGTTTTTCCCGAAACGCTTTCGGGTACGGTATATTGTCCTTTAAACCAGCAGTAAGCGCTCTCACCGCCCCATACATCACCGGTGGTGCAGGGCTCGAAGAAGCTATCCTCCGGTATGGTGTGATACTGATCCATAGTTCTAAATTTACGGACGACTACCTCGTCGACCTTTTCAAACAAGAGGCCTTCCAGGGTGGTCTCAAACCGCTTAAGCTTAGAGAGCATCCTGTCAATTTGTCTTTCATCCAGCATATTCTATTTTCTCCTTCATTCAGGGATGCGTGCACAGCCGGGACATATATCAATAGCAAGCCGCTAACAGTCACTGTTAACAGCCGACCACAAGCGGCTTGCAGCCAAGCTTCAGCAACTACTAACCCGCAGCTATTGGACTCATGTCACAGCCCCTTCATCGAGAGCGCTATACGCTTTCTTTTCGCATCAACCTCTAATATTCTTACCTTTACAATATCCCCCACGGCAACAACCTCCATGGGATTTTTAACAAAGCGATCGCAGAGCTCCGACACATGAACAAGCCCATCCTGATGGACACCAATGTCCACAAAAGCGCCAAAATCCACTACATTACGGACGGTTCCGTCTAAAACCATCCCCGGCGTTAAGTCCTCAATGTGTAGAACATCCTCAGACATAAGGGGCGGAGGAAGCTCATCTCTGGGGTCCCGGCCCGGCTTGAGAAGTTCGTTTATAATATCGTTTAGGGTGGGAATGCCAACACCGATAGAAGCAGCCACTTTGTCTGTGCCGATTTTATCCACCGCCTGCTTGAGGCTGGTCAGGTTTTTGTTTTTTATATCGTCAAGGGTGTGGCCCGTGAGTGTTAAGAGCTTTTCGCAGGCAGTATAGGATTCGGGATGCACTGCCGTATTGTCGAGGATATTCTTGGCCTCAGGAATGCGAAGAAAGCCGGCGCATTGCTCAAAGGCTTTTTCACCCAGCTTTTTAACCTTTATGAGTTCTTTTCGGGTTTTAAAACCACCATTGGCTTCACGGTATAAAACAATGTTGGCAGCTACCGAGGAATTGATCCCCGCGACATAAGAAAGCAGGGACGGGGATGCGGTGTTGAGATCCACACCCACACTGTTTACACAGCTCTCCACTACACCGGAGAGAGCTTCGCCAAGCCTCTTTTGATTCATGTCATGCTGGTATTGGCCGACACCAATGGCTTTAGGATCAATTTTAACCAGCTCAGCCAGCGGGTCCTGTAGACGCCTGGCGATGGATACCGCACTTCTTAATGAAACATCAAAATCGGGAAATTCCTCACTGGCAAGCTTTGAAGCAGAGTACACAGAGGCTCCGGCTTCGCTTACCACCATGTATTTTACCTTTTTATCCAACTCACGGATGACGCCTGCCGCAAAGATTTCTGTTTCACGTGAAGCGGTGCCGTTTCCAATTGCCATAACATCTATATTGAATTTGGAAACAATAGATTTTATAGTAGCCGTTGCTTCCCCGACCCGGTTTTGAGGGGGCGTGGGATAAATAACACCGGTGTAGAGAACCTTTCCGGTATCCTCCACAACCGCAAGCTTACAGCCAGTGCGGTAGGCAGGATCAAGCCCCAGCACCACCCTTCCCTTTACGGGAGGCTGAAGGAGCAAATGCCGCAAATTTTCAGAGAAAACTTTTATGGCCTGTTCAGAGGCAGCCTCGGTTAAGCTGTTCCGAATTTCATTTTCTATTGATGGAGAAATGAGCCTGTCATATGCGTCCTCCACAGCCTTTTCCACATAGCTTTTAAAGACGGACGGCTCTCTTAAAAGAACACGGCTTTTTAGCCAGTCCTTTATACGGGGCTCCGGCGCCTCCAACGTTACGGAAAGGAACTCTTCCTTCTCTCCCCTATCAATGGCTAAAACACGATGGGGTGCAATACGACTTACCGGCTCGCTGAAATTGTAATACATGCGGTAGGGTGAGTCTTCCTCTTTCTTGGATGCGGATTTAATAATCCCTTCCTTAAAGGTAAGCTCCCGGATACCTCTCCGGTATTCCGCATTATCGGATACCGTTTCCGCGATAATATCCATGGCACCGTTTAAGGCCTCTTGACTGTCGTTAACCCCTTTTTCGGGATCGATATACTGTGAGGCCAGCGAAAGGGGATCTCCTTTTAATGCCTTCTGGGCAAACATAATGATTGCCAGGGGTTCAAGACCCTTTTCCTTGGCGATGGATGCCCTTGTACGGCGCTTTGGCTTATAGGGACGGTAGATATCTTCTATTTCCTGAAGGGAGGCGGCTTTATCCAGGCTGCTTGCGATATCATCGGTGAGCTGATTTTGCCCTTCAATTAAGCGCTTGACTTCCTCACGGCGGGCTTCCAGATTGCGCAGGTAGGTAAGCCTCTCATGCAGCTCACGAAGCACCTGATCATCAAGGCCCCCGGTGACCTCCTTGCGATAACGCGCTATAAAAGGGATGGTATTTCCCTCATCGATAAGCTTAACCGTGCTTTCTATTTGGGAAAGGTTGACTTTAAGCTCTTTTGAAAGCGTGGTCAGGATGTGTGACATGGGCGTTTTACCTCCGTTTGGCTTTAGTATGAGGACGCCTTTTGCAGGCTTTTCCGCACGTTAAGTTTAATCTATGACATGAAGTACGTCAAGAAGGTAAACGAATGACAAGTATACTGATAGAATTCATGACAAATGAGAAATGCTTTGAACAGGTAAAGCTTTTATTTCCGAAGTATTAATAGAATGAAGTACTCTTTTTAGCATCGTATTTATAATCTTTATTAGATAACTTCTCGATTCTCCTTTAGGGCTACACCCTCTGCCTTTGAACCTCTTTCTTGCTTATAATCAGAAGAGGCTCCGTTTACTTTTAATAACTTCTCACTACTTTTACTTTCACTGCCTACTGTGAATAAAACCTTAAAGGTACCAAAGATAAGTTTAATGTCTAGCAGAAGCGAGTAGTTTCTTATATACATGAGATCATAGCGCAGCTTGTCGTCTGGCGTTGTGTCGTAATTTCCAAATATCTGTGCATATCCTGTAATACCCGCTTTAACTAAAAAACGATGATTATACTCTGGTAGATTCTGTATGTACTGCTCAACAAAATAAGGTCTCTCCGGTCTGGGTCCTACAAGGCTCATATGCCCCAAAAAAACATTAAAGAGTTGGGGAAATTCATCAATTCTTAGACGACGAAGTATTCTCCCCAGTGTTGTTACTCTTGGATCATTCTGAGAAGCTAGGACAGGCCCTGTCAAACTTTCAGCATCCTGCAGCATAGTTCTGTATTTATAGATAGAAAAAACCTTATTTAACTGCGTCATACGCTCTTGTTTATAGAAAACAGGACCTGGTGACGTTACTTTTATTAAGATAGCTACAATTAGCATAAAAGGACTTAAAAAAAGCAATCCAACTAACGAAAAGAAAAGATCAAATGCTCTTTTTATTATTTTCTGCTCTGTAGAAAGACCCAAGCGATCAACCATAAAAACAGGTGTATCATCAAGATGTATAAAGCGCGAATCAATTAATGAAATTTCATACAAATGAGGTACTATGTAAATTACTTGCTTGCCACCAAGACAACGCTTCATAATTTCCGCTTTAAATTGAGCTGGTAAATCTGATATCAAAAAGATCTCATTCATTTCATTTAATTTTTTAAATATGGTTTTCTCTTTTTTTATATCCATTTTATAGATTTTATCAACCTTATCTTTTTCCAGAAAGCGATCTATTTTTTCAAAGGCAGATGTATCCGTTTGATCATCATAGACAATCATAATTGTTTTTGAAGTAGAAAGAGAGCGGCTTATTAACAGGAGGGTTCCATGAAAAAGACCTAAAGCGAAAAGCTGGATTATAGGCGCAAGCAACAACACACTTCGAGGAAAAGAAAAACCCTGAAGCATATAAGTAATAGCGATAGCAGTAATTCCTAAAAAAGAAATTGCAGATATAAGAGATTTTAAGATGTCATAAAATGTCTTGCGATAAAATGCAAAAACTTTGTATTTATCAAAAAAGATTAATGCCGTTACTAAAATAAATGGTATTGCATTAAGAAAAGAAATATAGTTAAATTCTGGCAACTCGCCTTTAAATTTAACCAAAAAAGATATAACATAGGATATATAAACAAGTGCGAGATCTCCTAGTATTATCCATACCTTGTATAACTGCCTAAACTTATATAAAAGAGTACTCATGGATAATGTCTCCTTTACCTAAGTCTAGATCAAAGCACTTTAATAGTCAAGAAAAGTGTTATCTCACTTCAATTCGTAATTTGGGCAATACCCGTGCTCCCATGCTATACTTTACCCAGAATTGGATCCAGGCGCTGCTTCACTTCTGCGCCACATGACGCATACAACTGAATAAATTCAAGGAAGCCAAAGATACCAAAAGAATTGCCCGAATAGACAATTACGGATTTGGGTCCTGTTTCTACATACTTCTTGATTGCCACAGGTAGGGTCTTGCCGGCGTATTTCATGCCTTCTTCCATACCTTTATACAATTGGAAGAAAAGGTAGCCTATCAACACCATGATCACATGAAAGGTGACGAAGCTTTGCTTTGTGCTCTTAAAATCCTCTATCTGCCAAAAGTCCTTAATCTGTCGGTAATCCTCTTCTATTTCGGGGCGTAGTTCATAGGTTTGGAGGATCTGTCTTGCCGTTTTCTTTAGGTCTGTTGTGATAAATACAAAGTACTCTTCTGTCTTTGTATCATGTACTACGCAGGCGTTTATTTCAACGTCTTTTGACGGCTCAGCGCTTCGCCAATGGCAACCTAAAGACTCAACAAAGGCTATTTCCTGAGTCTTTCGTTTTTTGTTTGGATGGACTTGCCACTTCTTTTGTTCCTTTGCTACGGATAGGGCCTGCTCATAGGCCTCCATGTTCTTTTTAAGAGGAATATAGGTATCAACCTGACGCTCGTGCTTAAGCTGATTCAAAAGCTCCCTGGAGATAAATCCCCTGTCATTGATTAATATATCTCCGGGTTTCAACATCTTGCTTTTAAGCACCATATCCCGGCTCAATTCCAAGTCATGCGGCTTAAGACCGCTCATTTTTATTTCTTCTAAAAATCCCAAATCCCCAGCTATCCCCCGAAGGGTAGCCAGCTTATAGCCTCTGCGGGTTCCATCTTCATCCCTGATGACTTCCGAGCCCTCGTAGTTGCTATTGGTCAATTCCACCTCAAGTTCCGTACAATCAAGGATATGTATGTCCGGCACGATAGCCATCTTTGGAAAAACGTGTTCCTGAACGTAGGTGTTGTAGGACTCAATGAGCTCATCAACCGTATACTTCTTTACAAGGTTTCTTATTGCCCCTTCACTCATCAGGCCTTCTTCAAGACTTCTTTCGTTATCCCATATATTCCAGCCAATCTCCGATAGCGTCTCTGCACTGGTTATGGCAAAGGGGACATCCGTCAGGCTTGTTTTAATTTTCATTTTTGCAGTTATGGCTAGCATCAGTATCAGATGAAAGGGTATATTCCTGTTACCCGATCGCTTATCCGAAAACGCCAACTCTAATAATTCAAGTATTCCCTCCTGCTTTAGCTTCAGTATCATGGCGTCTATTAAATTCGGAAAGCTTACATCGGCTGCATCAATTGTCCCTTTTCTGATGGCTTCCAGTACTCTCTCTTTATCTTTTTTACTTATTTGCATCATGTTCTATTTATCGGCTTTTGGTCCCATTTTCCAAATTACGAATTGAAGGAGCCAAAATAATCACTTGAAGCCTTTGTGCATATCCTTTATAATCAGTATAATATGGGTTCGGAAGCAAAACCCCAGGACACTGAATTTGAAAGGAGCTGAGAGCCTTATGTCAGAAAAGCTCAGAGCAGGAGTCGTAGGCGGAACCGGTATGGTAGGCCAGAGATTTATCACCCTGCTTGAAAATCATCCCTGGTTCCAGGTCACAGCCATTGCCGCCAGTGCCAATTCCGCAGGTAAAACCTATGAGGAATCGGTTAAAGGAAGATGGAAATTAACCACCCCCCTACCCGAGGGTGTGAAAAATATTGTTGTCAAGGATGCATCCAAGGTAAGCGAAGTGGCTTCGGAAGTGGATCTCATTTTTTGCGCCGTGGACATGAAAAAGGACGAAATTCAAGCCCTTGAAGAAGCCTATGCCAAGACGGGCACTC
>JAEXPO010000511.1 GCA_023446675.1 Bacillota bacterium
TTAATGCACTCATGCATGCACCAAGAAGCAGACGACAGTCGGCCTTATTTTGAATTTCGCCGTTGTCCTGAGCCTTCTTTATAATAGCTGCCTCGGCACGGGGAATGCTGTCATCCTTGTGAGGCAGATTGAAGGTGCCCTGATCACGGTTAAGATTGGCAATAAAGATACGTTTCACCACTTCCGGTCCCTGCTCATGGAAGAAATCAATGTGGGGCTCCATCAGCTTCCATAGCTGCTCCACACCACTATCTGCTTCCAGAATGGACATAAGCCTTTGAGTGGTAATTTCCTTTGGTATTTCAAAGAAGCCTCTGAGAACATCCTCTTTGGAAGAAAAGTAGTAGTAAAAGGTATGCTTTGAAATCTGTGCAGCGGCGCAGATTTCATTCAAAGTCACCTGATCATAGCCTTTTTCTTTTATCAGGGCAAGACTGACTTGTATTATTCGTCTTTTAGTTTCGTTATCTTTCTGTGCCATGAAAAAACTTCTCCCCAAAAATGATATTACTATATTAACATATAATGATAAGAAAAACAATAATAATATTAATGTATTGACAGTTTTATATAACTGCAGTAACATTTTATTCAGACATCAGACAAAAGAATACTGTTTTAAGTATTCCATAAGGAATGATGCAGCCGACCTTCGGGAACAGTCTATTCCCCGAATAAAAGCAACAAATGCAGCAATACTATTTATAAAAGAAAGGAAATTTGTGCCACATGGTCAAGTTATTGCGGTTTTTAAAGCCCTACATCCTATCCGTTATACTCATACTGGGCCTTCTGTTTGCACAAGCCACCTGCGATCTGGCGCTGCCGGATTACATGTCCAATATCATTAATGTGGGCATACAGCAGGGTGGAATTGAGAATGCAGTGCCAGAGGCGCTTCGACCCGAAACCTATGAAAAAATAAGCCTGTTTCTGGATGACAGCGGGAAAGAGCTTTTGGCTTCCGCATACCGTTTAGCTGACAAGGATACCCTTTCCGAGAAAGATTATAACCGTTACGCCAAGGATTATCCCCTCCTTGAGTCCCAGTCCCTGTATTTGATTAATACAGAGGATGCCGATACACTGAGCCGTTTGGATGATTTACTGGGAAAAACCCTTATGACGGTATACGGCCTTGAAAAGGAAGGAATAAAGGCGTTTGGCGAAATGGCAGCCAATTTTCCTGCGGATGCGGATCCCTTTCAGGTTTTGGCAATGATGCCGGCCGAAGCACTGGCCCAGGCACGGGAAAAAATCAGCGAAACGCAGGCTTCTCTTCCTGAAACCATGATCACCCAGGCTGCCATTGAGTACGTCAAGCAGGAATACACCGCTATCGGCATGAGCTTAAGCCGGCTTCAGAATAGCTATATTATTCAGGCAGGCCTAATTATGCTTGTTATCTCCCTTTTAGCCATGATAGCCTCCATTCTGGCAGGTTTTCTGGCAGCCAGGGTGGCAGCAGCCTTCAGCCGGGACGTGCGCAAGGATTTGTTCAAGAAGGTGGAAAGCTTCTCCAGTGCGGAGTTCGATAAATTTTCCACCGCCTCCCTCATCACCCGAACCACCAACGATATTCAGCAAATCCAGATGTTTCTGGTGCTTATGCTTCGGATACTCTTTTATGCACCCATTCTGGGAGTTGGCGGCGTTATCAAGGTGCTGTCCACGAAAACCTCCATGGGCTGGGTTATCGGTGTTGCGGTAATGGCCATACTGACCCTTATCCTTATTCTTTTCGCCGTAGCCATCCCTAAGTTCAAGGCTGTACAAAAGCTTGTGGACAAGGTAAACCTCATTGTCCGTGAAAGCCTTGTAGGTATACTTGTCATAAGAGCCTTCAGCACCCAGCGCCATGAAGAAAGCCGCTTTGACACGGCCAATAAAAATCTTACCAATACCAACCTTTTTGTAGGCCGTATAATGGCCCTCATGATGCCTGTCATGATGTTTATTATGAACTCGGTATCCGTTCTCATTATTTGGGTAGGAGCCCACAGAGTGGACGAGGGTGTGCTCCAGGTAGGCGATATGATGGCCTTTATTACCTACACCATGCAAATTATCTTGTCCTTCCTCTTCCTTTCCATGGTCTCCTTTATCCTTCCCAGAGCCTCTGTCTCCGCAGCCCGTATCGGGGAGGTTCTCTCAACCCCTGTTACTATAAAGGATCCAGCCAAGGTTCTGTCCTTTGATAGCTTAAAAAAGGGTGTCGTGGAATTTAAGAATGTTTGTTTCAGGTATCCCGGTGCCGACAGCGACGTACTTTCCGATATCAGCTTCACCGCCAAACCCGGAGAAACCACCGCCTTTATCGGAAGCACCGGCAGCGGCAAGTCCACTCTGGTAAACCTCATCCCTCGTTTTTATGATGCAACGAAAGGACAAATCTTACTTGGCGGCCAGGATATATGCCAGGTGGCACAAAAGGATTTAAGAGAAAAAATCGGCTATATTCCGCAGAAGGCCGTCCTCTTTTCCGGAACCATAGAAAGCAATTTAAGATACGGTGTTGAAGATGCGTCTCAGGAGGTTCTGGAACGGTCTGCCGCCATTGCCCAGGCCGACGGGTTTATTCAGGAAAAAGAGTCCGGTTATGACGAGCCAATTTCCCAGGGAGGCACCAATGTGTCAGGCGGACAAAAGCAGCGTCTGTCCATTGCCCGTGCTCTTGTAAAAAATGCGGACGTCTATTTCTTTGACGCCAGCTTTTCGGCTTTGGGCTACAAAACCGACGCCGCCCTCAGAAGAGCTCTTAAAAAGGAAATGAAGGATTCGACCTTATTAATTGTGGCTCAGCGAATCAGTACAATCATGAACGCGGAGCAGATAATTGTACTGGACGACGGCCGGATTGTGGGAAAGGGCACCCACCGTGAGCTTCTCCAAACCTGTGAGGTTTATAAGGAAATTGCCCTGTCACAATTATCCAAGGAGGAATTGGCCAATGAGTGAAGAAAGAAATCAGCGTCCTCCACGCCGCCAGGGAGGCCCCTTTGGAGCACCCATGGGCATGCCGGGAGAAAAGGCTAAAAATTTCAAGGAGACGATGAAAAAGCTCATCGCATACCTTTCACCCTATAAGGTTTCCATAATCATTGTATTTATCTTTGCCGCAGCCAGCGCCGCCTTCGCCATCGTGGGGCCGAAAATATTGGGAAATGCCACCACCACATTGTTTGAAGGACTTGTCAGCAAGGTGACCGGTCAGGGCGGAGGCATTGACTTTGATTCCATTGCAAGAACAGCGTTCCTTCTTTTAGGGCTGTATATTATCAGTACTCTTTTCGGTTTTGTTCAGGGCTATATTATGTCCGGCGTTACGCAGAAGGTCTCCTATTCCATGCGAAAAGCGCTGGCTGAGAAAATCAACCGGCTGCCCCTCAAATATTTTGACGGGAAAACCCATGGCGAGGTCTTGTCCCGTGTGACCAACGACGTAGATACGGTAAGCCAGACCTTGAATCAAAGCCTTTCCCAGATTATTACATCCGTTACCACCCTTATCGGTGTATTCATTATGATGCTCACAATCAGTTGGCTTATGACGCTGGCCTCCCTGGTTATCCTGCCTCTATCCATGATCTTCATAACATTGGTTGTGAAATCCTCTCAGAAATACTTTAAGGAGCAGCAGGAATATCTGGGCCATGTCAACGGCCATGTGGAGGAAATGTACGGAGGCCATGTCATCATGAAGGCCTTTAACGGTGAGGAACGTTCCGTAAGAAAGTTTGACGAGCTAAACGACACCCTGTATCACTCTGCCTGGAAATCCCAGTTTTTATCAGGCATGATGATGCCCATTATGGGGTTTATAGGCAACCTGGGCTATGTCATGGTTGCCATGCTGGGAGGCTGGCTGGCTATACAGAGAACCATTCAGGTTGGCGACATTCTTTCCTTTATCCAGTACAACCGTCAGTTTTCCCAGCCCATTACCCAGGTGGCTCAGATAAGCAATGTGCTACAATCCACGGCTGCCGCGGCAGAGAGGGTATTTGAGTTTCTCGATCATCCCGAGGAAGCTCCCGACACCGCCTCCCCCATAAGCACCGGCAGCATTACCGGTGAAGTGGCGTTTGAAAATGTCCATTTCGGCTATAATCCGGAGAAGATTATTATCAATGACTTTTCCGCTTCTATTAAGCCGGGGCAGAAGGTGGCCATCGTAGGCCCTACCGGTGCCGGTAAAACCACTATCGTAAAGCTCCTGATGCGCTTTTACGAGCTCAACAGCGGCTCCATTCTCATTGACGGCCATGATATCAAATCCTTTGCCCGGGATGATCTTCGCAGCATGTTCGGTATGGTTCTCCAGGATACCTGGCTCTTTAACGGAAGCATTATGGAAAACATCCGTTACGGCAAGCTTGATGCTACCGACAATGAGGTCATTGAGGCCGCCAAGGCTGCCCATGTGGATCACTTTGTAAGAACCC
>JAEXPO010000563.1 GCA_023446675.1 Bacillota bacterium
GACGCCGATAGCTCTCGAATGGCCGTTAATAACCTTATCTCCCTCATTGCCGGCTGTCTGTGAGGAGCAGGTGACAATCGCCTTTTGGGCCACATCCCTTTCATCCTCATTCTTAAAGCCCGGAACAAAGCAATCATCCCGAATAAGGGTCTGCTGAAGCTCCTTTATATGGCTTCCCACTTCACGGGGCATAACCCCCTTTTTAATTGCCAGAGCCGCGGCAGTTCCACTTGCCTGCCCTACCACACCGCAGGTAGCCATGACACGGGTGGATCCAAAGGCCATATGGGAGCAGCTAATGGCTCTTCCGCCGATTAAAAGGTTTTCAATGTTATGTGAATAGAGGCTGCGGTAAGGAATGGTGTAAACCTCCTTCATATGGAGATACAGCGTGGGTTCAAGCCGGGTGCGCAAGCCGCCGGGGATGTGCATGTCCATGGGCCAGCCCCCGTAGGCTACGGCATCCGGGAAAACGGTACACGCCATAAGATCCTGTTCTTTAAGTACATAATCTCCTGTTATGCGGCGGCTTTCGCGCTTACCTGGCAAAAAGCCCACCCAATCCAGAGCAAAATTATCCGCACCGTGGTCACCGCCGTTTTTAATATGATCCCATACACCGTAGAGAGCCTTTAAAAGGTCGTCCCGGATCGCTTCTCCATCGGAAACCACATCCTGTCCGTCTCCGCCAAGCTCAATCCACCAGTAGCCCGAGGTGAAATCCCCATGGCCTCTGTGTACCAAATCCTCTTCATTGTAAAAATTGGCCCATTGGGGACGGATAAAGGGTACGGGCTTGCCCATATCCACAGCCCGGAACAACAGGGAATTACCCATGGTAACGGTATCGCTCTCATCTGGCGCGTGTTCTTCCCCGAAAACCTTTTTCCCTTCCCTGCCAAACATGAAATCCGCGCCGCTGTCCTTTGCCAGGGTGCCGTCACCGGTGGCATCCATAAAGAGAGCTGCGTAGAATTCAAAAACCTTTTCTGTGGTCAGTTGAACGGCATCCACCTTTACAATCCGGTTATTGTCGGTAGTCACCCCGGTCATATGGGTGTTAAGGTAAAGATCCAGCCCCTCCTGAAACCGTGTTTTTTCCCACATAACCGTATCCAGTATGGAAAAGGAATCACTGGGATTACGAAGGCGGGTTTCCAGGAGTATTTCCTCAAGAATGCCCGTTTCCCTGGCATGGGGACGGTTTGCATGATTATCCGCACCGCAGATATGCATGCGTATTTCAGAGCTGGCATTGCCGCCAAGGACGGGACGATTTTGTATTAAAGCTGTTGACGCACCGTGCCTTGCACAAGCAATGGCGGCGCATACTCCCGATACGCCTCCCCCAACAATCACAACATCATACTTTTTCGTTATTATTCCTGACATTTTTCTTCCTCCTTTGTCATGTGTCATTGTTTTTATTGTAAATCCCCATCATGGAGGTTTCCTTAAAAAGAAAGCAGTAAATCTTTAAATTTAAGCAAATAATTTTCTTCAGGCTCACTACAGCCCTTGTTTGCTAAATTTAAATTCATAGTGTAATATTAGTGCTAAGTAGCGTTACACAAAACAGGGGGATATGGAATGACAGCCCACAAGGGCCTTGGGGACTATTTAAAGATACTTACAGAAAATTATAGATTTAATCTTATTTTTAACGATTACTCCGGTTTTATGGCTCTGGATAAGGAGCTTGCAGAGGTACTTCTGCCCTATACCATACATACCAGCCCCTTTTGCATGATGGTGAAAACAAGCCGTTTTCTGTGGGATCACTGTATCGGAATGAAACGGGGTGTGCGTAAAAAGAGCAGACGGACAGAAGCCCTGTTTACAGGGCAATGCCATTGCGGCATGGGTGAATATGTGGTCCCTATCCTCTGCAAGGAGCAGGTTCTGGGGGTTATTTTCGCTACGGGCTATTGCTTCAACCCCACACTTTCCCGGTACAGAATCAAAAAGGTCTCAAAAGAAGCCGGCTTAAATGAGGCTGCCTTACTCTCGGCCTTTGAAGCCTCTGTGGCAAGGCCCGGTGAGGAAAGGTTTCACACCAGGGAGCAAATTGAAGCCCATCTGGGGATCCTTGCGGATTATCTGTCAAAGGTATACGAAACCTTGGGCCCTATCCAGGATCATGGTCCTGGCAGCTCCCGCAGAAGCAGCGCCTTTACCGGTGAAGCCTCCCTGCTTTCCCACGCAATTCTCTATATCGGACAAAATTATCAGGACAAAATTACAGTGGGCGAATTGGCCGCATTCTGCCATTGCAGTGAATCCACACTGAACCATTGCTTTAAAAAAAGCATGAATCTCAGCATTCCTGCCTACACCAATAAAATTCGCATGGAACAGGCCAAGCAGCTTTTGCTGGAATCGTCGGATACCATGGCGGTCATTGCATCCAAAACAGGCTTCGAGGATCCTAATTACTTTTCAGGGGTTTTTTCCCGAATGGTGGGCATGTCCCCCTCGGAATACAAAAAGCGCTTCCGTGACAAATAGCTGCGGCAAGCGCTTTTTGTATTTCTGGGAGGGTTCGTCGCAGGCATAGCCTGCTGGCCAAAGCATTCCGGAGAGGCCCCACAAAAGCTTTGCATTCGCTTTAGCGAGTGGTTTTAGAGCGATAAGAGCTTATGAAGAGCTTAGCTTACTAGGGTTAAACTCTTTCCAGAAGGTGATTAAAGCTAAGGCTTTCCTTTTCGCCAAGGCTTAGCTCCAAAGAAAGGGAGCCATAGCTCAGGGTTCCGGTGTAAGGCTTATCGCCCTTGATTTTGAGCCTTTCAATTTTCCCGGCCGACCATGACAGATCAATAGTCAAACCGCCCTTAGCTTTCACCCCGGTGATTTCGCCTTCCTGCCAGCCTGTGGGCAGGGCCGGAAGAATGCGGACAGTATTGCCCGTACTCTGGACAAGGCCCCGTGCTATGGCTGCCGTGCCGCCAAAATTGCCGTCTATCTGAAAGGGAGGGTGATTGTCAAAAAGGTTGGGAAGAGTGGACTTTATAAACAGCAGGTCAATGTTTTCCCTGAGCTTATCACTGTCAAAAAGCTGGGCCCAGAAATTGGCAATCCAGGCTCTGCTCCATCCCGTATGCCCTCCTCCGTTTGCAAGCCGGTGCTCCAGGCTCTTTCTGGCGGCTGCCGCCAACTCAGGCGTTTTATCCTGGGAGATGGTGTTGCCCGGATACAGGGCATACAAATGGGATATATGACGATGGCCCGGGGCGCATTCCTCAAATTCATCCAGCCATTCCATAACCCGCCCGTTTTTATCAATCATGGGTTCGGGAATTTTCTTCAAATAGGCTTGTAATTCCAGTGCAAAAGCATCCTCCGTTTTTAAAATCCGGCTTGCCTCGATACAAGCCGTAAAAAGCTCTGTGAGGATTTGGCTGTCCATGGCGCAGCCCTCGCTCAGGTTCGCTTCCCTGCCGTTGGGATGAAAATAGTTATTCTCCGGTGAAAGCGTGGGAGACACCACATAACGGCCTTTTTCATCCTCAATGAGGTAGTCGGTGAAAAACCGGCACGCTTCCTTCATTAAGTAATAATTGTTCTTTAAAAAGCTTTGATCCAGGGTGTATTCATAATGCTCCCAAATATGGGTGCAAAGCCAGGCCGCTCCCATCACCCAGTAGGTGGCGGGCATATAGGTGTCCTGAGGTGCGGTATCTCCCCATATGTCGGTATTGTGATGAGCAACCCAACCATTGGCGCCATACATCACCTGGGCGGTACGCCTTCCGTTGGGGTACATTTTAGCCAGGTGGGCAAAAAGCGGCTCATGGCATTCGGCAAGATTACAGCATTCGGCAGGCCAGTAATTCATTTCCGTATTGATGTTTATGGTGTATTTGCCGTCCCAGGGGGGATGAAACTGATCCGCCCACAGCCCCTGCAAATTGGCAGGCAGTGTGCCGGGACGACTGCAGGAAATAAGCAGGTAGCGTCCAAATTGATAATAAAGGGCTGAGAGGCCCAGATCCTCCGAATTTAGTTCATAGCGGGCAAGTCTTTCATTGGTGGGTAATGCCAATATCTCCTCCGGAGTGTCCAGATAAAGAACGGACCGGTTAAAATAGCTGCCATACTCGGCAGCATGCTCCCTGTATGTAGCCTCAAAACCCTTTTCAACCGCTTTTTCAAGGGTGCTTCGGCAATAGTCCTCACGCTTGTCCACCCGAAAGGAGGTGGCTGCCGTTAAGTAAAACACAGCTTCCGTGGCATTTTCCACAATGAGGTATTCACCAATGGTGTTGATGCTGCCACCCTTTTGCGTACCGTTTAACAT
>JAEXPO010000571.1 GCA_023446675.1 Bacillota bacterium
GGGCGTTTCCGTGGGTCGTCTCCGGGAGGATATCCTTTTTGATTACAAATTTGTGAGCCTTTCCCACAATACCCTTCGTGGTGCTGCAGGCGGCGGCGTACTCATTGCAGAACTTTTAAAGGCCGAAGGCTATATTAATAAGAAGTAATCCAACGATGGCTTGTTCCTTTTATCCGTTGCTTTACAAAAAAAGGTCAGGGACTTCAGGTCTCTGGCCTTTTTTTATACCTTATGTAGCTTTATAAAATATAGCTTTATAAAAAGTTAAAGGACTGTCCGCAAGGACAGCCCTAAATCCCGTGAAAGGCCTCTGTTATAATCCGACGATAGCTATTGGATGATTTCAACGACAACCCTTTTATTGTCTTTAATGGCTGCGGCTTTCATCACAACACGTATCGCCTTGGCAATCCTTCCCTGTTTGCCGATAACCTTGCCCATATCGTCTTCCGACACTCTGAGCTCAAGAATAAGGGATTGCTCCCCTTCCACTTCGTTAACGGAAACATCTTCCGGATTGTCCACCAAAGCCCTCGCGATCTGCTCCAGCAAATCTTTCATTGAAAGTTACATCCCTTCCAAGGTGCGGGCTTAAGGAAGATAAAGCTCCCTCCTACCGCATCTTCATTTACGCTGCAGAATCGAGATTATTAGTTAACACCGGCAATTTTCAAAAGCTTTTTGACCGTATCGGTCGGTTGTGCACCGTTGGAAATCCATTTCTTCGCCTTTTCAGCATCAACGCTGAGCTGGGAAGGATTGGCCAGAGGATCGTAAGTACCGATTTGCTCGATGAACTTACCGTCTCTCGGGGATCTCTCGTCTGCAATGATTATTCTGTAGAAGGGCTTCTTTTTAGCACCCATTCTTTTAAGTCTAATCTTTACCATGTTTTCACCACCTTTCAGGTTTTATGCACCGCTTGAAATTTTGCTTTACAGCAGCCTACATTCAAGCGCTTAAGGTATCTATTGCATTAATCAAATAGATGACGGATGAATCAAAAAGGTCTTTTCATGCCGCCCATGCCCTTCATCAGCTTATTGGCTTTACCGCCGGTGAAGTTTTTCATGAGCTTTTTCAAATCCTCAAACTGCTTCATAAGCCGGTTTACTTCCTGCACCGAAGTGCCGCTGCCCTTTGCGATACGCTGCCGACGGCTGGCATTGAGGAGATTAGGGTTAATTCTTTCCTGTCTTGTCATGGACTGGATAATGGCTGTTGTCCTTGCAAACTGCTTATCGTCCAAATCCACGCCCTTAAGGGCTTTGGTGTCCATACCCGGGATCATGCCCAGGATTTGATTCATTGGCCCCATTTTCTTAAGCTGCTGCATCTGTTCCAGAAAATCCTCCAGCGTAAACTGCTGGGTACGCATTTTCTTTTCCAGCTCAACCGCTTTCTTTTCATCAAAAGCAGTCTGGGCCTTCTCTATGAGGGACAGAACATCACCCATGCCGAGAATACGGGATGCCATACGGTCGGGATAAAACTGCTCCAGCTCGCTGAGCTTTTCACCCAAACCCACATATTTAATGGGCTTTCCTGTGACAGCCCGTGTGGAAAGGGCTGCACCGCCCCGGGTGTCGCCGTCCAGCTTAGTGAGAATGATGCCGTCCACCCCCAGCTGCTCGTTAAAGGAGGAAGACACATTCACCGCATCCTGACCGGTCATGGAGTCCACAACCAGAAGGATTTCATGGGGCTTAACCTTGGACTTAATCCGCTTAAGCTCGTCCATTAGCTGCTCGTCCACATGAAGACGGCCCGCCGTATCAACGATGACAATATCAAAAAGCATGTGTTTGGCATGCTCTACGGCCTTTTGATCAATTTCCACCGGATCCACGCCGGTTCCCATTTCAAAAACAGGAATGCTCAGTTGTCCGCCCACTACCTGAAGCTGCTTAACAGCAGCGGGACGGTATACGTCGCAGGCTACCAAAAGGGGCTTCTTGCCTTCCTTACGGAGCATGTTGGCAAGCTTTCCTGCCGTAGTGGTTTTACCTGAACCCTGAAGCCCAACCATCATGTAAACGGTAGGCGGAGCCGACGAATAAGTGAGCTTGGAGGGAACGGTGCCCATGAGCTTTATAAGCTCCTCGTGGACAATTTTGACCACCTGCTGCCCCGGGGTAAGGCTATCCAGTACATCCTGGCCGACAGCCCTTTCGGTGATGCCGTTAATAAAGTCCTTAACCACCTTAAAGCTTACGTCCGCTTCCAGAAGCGCAAGCTTTATTTCCCTCATCATTTCCTTGACATCTTTTTCAGAAACCCGCACCGAGCCCTTCATTTTGTTCATGAGGTTCTGCAGTTTTTCCGACAGTCCTTCAAATACCATAATGCCCTCTATCGCAAAAATCCGGCGGCAAGTGCCTTACGCCGCCTTCGTCCTGATTGTTCCTATTTTTCCTTTTACACGAATTACACGAAAGCTTTTGCACAAGCTTTATGCCAAAGCGTTTCACTGAATTTTGCACTTATATCTCTATACGTTTTAAACGGTTCATTGTCTATAAATTGTCCTGAAGCTTTTCGAGCAAGCGGATGGCCTCTTTAAACCGGCTGTTTTTGCCAAGATCGGACATTTCCCCATTTACCTGCCTTAAATGCTCCAGCGCCAGGCTCACGTTTTTCTCCTGCTCTCTGAACCGGCTTATAAGGCCCAATCTTTCTTCAAAGCCCGCAAGGGTTATCTTCGCCTTTCGGATGCTGTCATGAACCCCTTGCCTGCTTATTCCCAGCATTTCACCAATTTCACCCAGGGACAGATCATTATTGTAATGAAGATCCAGTATATCGTACTGGCGCTTTGTTAAAAGCTGGCCATAAAAGTCGAGGAGTACAACAATTTCGTAAACATCCTCTATGGCATCCCTTAAAGTGGCATTCTCAGTGCGCAGCCCGGAATCCGCTTCATTATTATCCTTCATTTCTACCGCCCTGTCAAGTCTTTTTGCTTTACACTTTCTTTCAGTACTTTATAATGCGAAAGAGACTTTGTCAAGTGAGAATAAACGATGATTTATAAAATCAAGGGCTCAAACGATTTGTATATCAAACACTTCTTTTAAATAGAGGTCAAATTCACTGTCATTCTCAATTTTCTTTTCCTCTCGGATTTCACCCTGTGTCATGGTAAGCTTATTATCGCTCAAGGAAATCCGGCCATTTTCTCTTTCAAGGGAGCATAGCCTCTTTTTTCTGAATCTCGATTCCGGAGAGGTTTCAAAGTAGCTGCACCTTTCCCTGAAATCATCCAGGCTTCTTCCACTTAAAGAAAACGTATATTCAGCCGAATATTCCAAACCGTCAGCCGACTTTAGCAGCGTATAGGCGCTGTTCTCGGCTCTGGTAATTTTAAAATAGCCCTTTAAGTCCTTATGGACGGTATCCAAATCAAATTTTAACGGTTCAAGAAAGTTATCCCCAAACCCTACATCTGCCAGATACCGGTCCGACTCTATCTGAACCATAATTAAAACATGGTCGAACTCATTGCCATCATCCAATACCCGTGCCGACAGATACTTAGCCTTAAAGCCGATACACTTTAGCAAATGAAATAAAAGGCCATTTAATTCATAACAGATCCCGCCCCTTTTTTGAGTCACAATCTTTGTGAATAATTTTTCTGTATCGAACTCAATTTTCCGGTTCTCAAAAATAGATAAATTTTCAAATGGGATATTGAGTAAATGCTGTCTGTGTATTTTTATTAATGTATTTCTATCCGGATGTAATTCATCCTGTAATTTTATTCTTTCCAGATATTTTTGCACAAATAGCTGTGTGTTCATTTAATTATCCTCCGTTTGTTCAAATTAACTCAATAGCTGTGCTGCTGCCGGTACTCATAAGGGGATCTGCCTGTTTCCTCACGGAACAGCTTCCCGAAATAGCTGGCGCTGTTATAACCGCACATTCTCCCTACCTCCTCAATAGGAAAGGAGGTGTGCCGCAAAAATTGTTTTGCTTTTGCAATCCGTATCTGCTTCAGCTGCTCCATCACCGTAACGCCCTCATTGCGCATGTAATACCGGCAGAGAGAATGCCTGTCCATATGCACCTGCCTGCCGATTTCCTCCAGGGTAATCGGTTCTGAAAAATGGGCCTCCAGATACTGCCGCACTGTGGACGTAGGAGTGGCCGACGGCGCAAACTCCTCGCTCAGCCATTCCGCCAGCCAGCTGTATCCGGCGGCAGAACGGGAGACAACCGTACTGCTGCCACGGCACAGACGGCTTAACTCGGCAGTGGAAGCGGATAGCCGCGGGGTGGTGCGGAAGAAAAACGCGTCCTGCACATGATAATAATCCAATAACCCCTCTCCCCCCAAAAAGGTTACCCATAGAGAGTCAAATTCCTGCCCCGCCCGCTCATAGCTATGCGGAACGTTCTGCCGGCAAAACAGCCCTTCTCCCTGAGAAAGCACTTTAGATTGATCCCCAATACGAAATACACCCTGTCCTTTGTCAACCCAGATGACATGGTGATAAAGGAATCCGTTGGGCCGGTTTATAGCACCCTGCTTGGGACTCCTCCCCACAGAGCACACCACAAAGGGCAGCGGACAGGGGCCGTCCGTGTTAAGGTATTCCTTATTGATTTCAGCAAACATCGTCAACATCCTTATAGTAATGCAATAAATTAGGATTGAATTCGCAAATTTCCATCAATATAATTATAGCGGAGCAGGGGGAAAAGTAAAGCAAAGTCTCCCGGATAAATGCGAAAGGATGGAATACCTATGGAGAAAATTCGATTGGGACTTATTGGCTGCGGCGGCAGAGCCGGAAGCCATATGCATTCTTTTGAGCAAATGGAGGATATTGAGGTCGCAGCCGTGGCGGATCCGGTGGAGGAACGGCGTTTGGCGGCTGCCAAACGGTTTGGGTGCACCCGCATTTACAAGGATCACAAGGAACTGTATGCTAATGAGAGCAAATCCTCTCTGGACGCGGTGATTATAAACATTGAACCCACCGCTCATGACAGTGTGGAAGAAACAGCCATCGACATGGGCCTGCCCTTTATCGTGGAAAAGCCCATGACCATCGACCTTGCACAGGCTGAGGAAATTGCCCGCCGGGTCGAAGAAAAAGGACTCATTACCTCCGTCGGTTTTCAGGATCGTTACCTGGATTTAATGGATATCATTAAGGAAGAGCTTCCCAAGCATAAGTCCGGAGGACTGGTATACGGCGCATGGGTAGGGGGAATCCCCGGCGTTTGGTGGTGGCAGAAGAAATCCACCTGCGGCGGACAGCTGGTAGAGCAGAATATCCATTTACTGGATGGGCTGCGTTATCTTTATGGAGAGCCCCTTTCGGTTTATGCCACCTGCTCCCGGGGCATGATAAAGCCCGGGGCGGACGCCTCTCCCGAATATGACACCGACGACCATTCCACGGCTGTTATCCGTTTTTCAAACAATGTCACCGCAACACTGGTCAGCGGCTGCTATATCAAGAGCGTTCGTCCCAACTGCGGACTTGTTATCACCCTGGATGACATGATCATTGACTATCGCCTTCGCAACAATCTCATTTTGCGCACTGCCAATGAAACCCGGGATGTGAACAGACAGGTTGACCAGACTTACTTACTGGATCGCGCTTTTATTGATGCGGTTAAGACGGGAGACCCCTCCGGAATCCGTTCCTCCTACAGCGATGCGCTGAAATCGCTTAAGCTGGGATTTGCGGCCAATCAATCCATGGAAAGCGGTCAGGCGGTTTATTTCTAACAACAGCCTGATATGAAAGGATGAATGCTATGAGGCTTTGCGTACCGATTCCCTGTTTTTTCGGGAAAGAGGACTTTGTTACTGCGAATCACAAGGTAAAAGACCTTGGCTTTGACGCCATTGAAACCTATAATTGGAAAAACCTCGATTTGGAGGCTGTGAAGAACGCCTGTGCGGAAACCGGGGTGGAGCTTCTGAGCATGTGTACCACCGAATTCCGAATGACCGATCCGGCGCTTAGGGACCAATGGCTGAACGGCCTTAAGGAAAGCTGTGCCGCTGCGAAAAAGGTCGGAGCCAAACGGCTGATTACCCAGGTAGGCCCGGATACAGGAGCCCCCCGTGCTCAGCAGCATGAAAGCATTGTAGCGGCGCTTCGCGCGGCCAGGCCCATATTGGAGGACACCGGCGTGACGATTATGATCGAACCACTCAATACCTTGGTTAATCATCCGGGCTATTATCTCTGGTCCGCGGTGGAGGGCTTTGAAATTATTCGTGAGGTGGATCATCCTTTGGCCAAGGTTGTTTATGATATTTACCATCAGCAGGTGATGGAAGGGAACCTCATCCCCAATATCACCAAAAACCTGGATTGCATCGCTCACCTGCATAGCGCCGGACATCCCGGACGGCATGAGCTTCAGTATGGTGAAAGCGATTATAAGGTGATTTTTGCCGCGGCAGACAAAGCCGGCTATACCGGCGCCTGCGGACTGGAATATTCCCCGCTGCTGCCCCCGGAGGAAAGCCTTTTGGAAGCAAAGCGCCTGTATGGCGGCTGAGAGGGCCCCTGTCCTGCCTCTAATCACTTTTTTCTGCTGCGTTTTGGCTTTTTGATTTCCCTTAGGATATTCAAAACACCTGCCCTGTAGAATTCAATTGTTTCTTTTCGATTAAGCTCCGGCGGGTTTTTCAGCCTCTCAGCCAAAGCCCGCCGGAACCCTTCCTTTGCCTCTTCGCCAAAATCTCCGCCATTTTCCCTGTAAGCCTCCAGAAGCTGGAAGAAGGCTCCGTCTCCCTCGGAGAGCTGCGGCTCTGCGTGGGTTTTAACATGTTTCATATCTTTCCCCTCCTTAAATTAACCACTCTTAAGCCCGGAAGATAACAGAAGATAGCATGTTGTTTACTTCCTGCGGCCAGCCGGTTTATATCAGGAGGGGAAAACCAAAAAAAGCGCGCATAGGTGTATAAACCCTACGCGAGCTTTGTCGTTGCAAAAGCGAGAAATATGCTTTAAAATTAAGCATGTCGCTGTGGCAGCGGATGCTGTGCGGATGGGTGGTCTAGCACCTCTTCGAGCCTGGCAGTGCGCCAACACTGTCAGGTCACGGCGACTTTTATTCAGTTTTCCCCTGTCTTTCATTATAGGACTTGTGGGTAATTATGGCAAGTACAAATAGCGATTTAAGCGGTTCATGTTAGTTTAGTTTTATAAAAGAGAGCTATTAAATTCACTTTAATTTATGAGTTTCATTTTATATAGCGTATAGCTTTATTTAAAGAATGCAATTAAAGAATGCAATGAGTTAAATTTATAGAGAATTCAGAGTGTTAAATTTACAGTGAATGCAGCGAGCTAAAATATATAGTGAGTTAAATGATAGAACAAGAAAGTGGCGGCAAATGCATCCTTCTCAGAAAAAGCCTGTTATAGCCGTTCCCATGGGAGATCCCTCGGGAATTGGCCCTGAAATAATTGTTAAGGCCTTAACGGATCCGGAGCTGACGGAATTATGCAAGCCGGTGGTATTTGGCGAGCCTGCTGTTTTTGAGGCTATCCAGTCACTATGCGGAACAAGCCTTCCCCTGCGCATTGTCAAAAGCTCCTTGGATCCGGCCTATGAGCCGGGGGCTCTTAATATAGTGCCTGCCTTGAGAACTCTGACCGGCAACGAAAGTACCTGGCCCCCCTTGGAAGGGTTGGTTCCCGCTCCGGGAGCGGTTTCGCCCTGGTCGGGCGCCATGGCCCTTGGAGCCATTATTAAAGCGGTTGAATACGCAAAAAGCGGCGAGGCGGATGCACTTGCCACCACGCCTATTAATAAGGAAGCCATTAAGGCAGCGGGTATTCCCTGCATCGGGCACACCGAGCTCTTAGGCGAGCTTACCGGAAGCCCCGACCCTTTGACCCTTTTTCAGGTTTTCGGGCTTCGCATTTTCTTCCTTACCCGCCATGTCTCTCTGCGAAAAGCTTGTGACCTTGTCTCCCGTGAACGGCTTTTTGATTACATTCCAAGGTGTCTCCATGAATTAACCGCTTTAGGGCTCAAATCCCCTTTCATGGCCATTGCAGGGCTTAACCCTCACAGCAGCGACAACGGCCTTTTCGGAGATGAAGAGAACGCCATAATAAAGCCAGCGCTGGAGGAGCTTAAAAGAAAGGGGTATAACGTAACCGGCCCGGTTCCCGCCGACTGCGTCTTTCATCAGGCTCTTAACGGAAAATACGACGCCGTGTTATCCCTCTATCATGATCAGGGACATATTGCCTCTAAAATGGTGGATTTTGAGCGGACTATCTCACTAACCCTGGGTCTGCCTTTCCTGCGTACCTCTGTGGATCACGGCACGGCCTTTGATATCGCGGGAAAAAATTCAGCCAGTTCCATTAGTATGAAAGAGGCCATTCGTGTGGCGGCCGAGTACTGCCTGAGGCGCACTGAAGCGGGATAAAAGGTGCCCTCGCTCTGCTCGCAATCCGGCTTTATTCGGGAATTCCCACTTCCAATTCAAGACCGACTTCACCCAGGATAAGCCTTGCTTCCTCCATGGTTTTCCCCAGCATGGAAGGTAAGGCTGGTTCTTTTGT
This sequence comes from Bacillota bacterium, assembly GCA_023446675.1. GTDB lineage: Bacteria > Bacillota > Clostridia > DSM-8532 > DSM-8532 > DTU059. The sequence goes on from JAEXPO010000571.1 coordinate 8,565, forward strand.
CGGAACCTTTCCGGTAATCAACGCCGCAAGACCTGTTAACGACAAAAACAAAAATAACGACGTAAGCAGGGCTACTCTGGAGTTGTTTGCCAGAGGTGTGCTGTATAATAGGTGTGCGTATCTAGTAATTTATAATTATCTTATCATATAGTTATACTTGTTATAAATTTATCATACAGTCATGCTTGTTACAATTTAGGCTGGTTGTACTTACGCAATTCGGGCTTGTCATGCTTGCACTATATAGTTCTGAATGTGGACGGCAAAACAATCCATAGCCGCAGATATTTACATCCCAGCCCGGTTGATTTATAATGACCACGATACGGTTGTATCCAATGATTTTCCGAGGTGAACAGCGTGCGTCTTCGAAACGTTCCCCACGCCACTGAAAAACTCCTGGTTTCCCCCTGTTTTATTGAAAAGCCGGAGGAATTAAAGGGGCGGTGGCATACCCATTTTAATAATAGCAACCCCCTGTTTTTAGAAATCGGCTCAGGCAAGGGCCGCTTTATAACGACACTTGCC
>JAEXPO010000097.1 GCA_023446675.1 Bacillota bacterium
CTTATGGGTACGGCAAGCTCTGAGGGACGAAACCGGCCATCCAGCTCTTCAGGGCTTGGAAAATCCGTTTTGGGTTCCCACTCCATTTTCCCCGACATCAGGCTTGCCACAATTTTATTGGTTACCAGATCCTCGGAGCGGTTGCGAAGATCGTTCCACATAATAAACTGGCTGAAGGAGAAGAGGCCGAGAAAAACCAGCTCCTCCACCTCCCAGCGGGATTTATCCAGCACGGCCTGGCGCAATATACTGAATACCCGTGAAATATCAACACCCTTTTCATCGGCGGGCAGGGGATCCAGGCCTTCGATGGTGAGGCCGAAATCCTGGCGCAGCATCTCAAGGAGAGTGACGTTCATCTGAGGATCCTCGTCCCGTATTCTAAGGACAAAGCCCTTTTGGGCCGTTTTTCGCAGGATGTCCACGGGAATGAGAACCAGGGGGGAATACCGCTCCCGTTCGCTTACATCGGATTCATACCATTTTAAAAAGCCGAGGGCCAAATAAAGGGTGTTGCTTCCGTTTTCCTCAAGGCTTACCCTGGCCTGGCGATAGAGGCCGGTAAGGTTCAAGGCTACCTCGTTTTCATCGAGGAAGGTGCGAAGCCGCTTATTGTCAAATTCCGCCTTTGTAAGAGAAGCAAGCATATCGGAATGAGTTTCGGTTTCATATATTTTGGAATCACGGAGATTTTGATTAAAATCCTTGGGACTTGCTAAAATCTGGAATTCCTGTCCCCCAGAGAGCGCATCCTCAAGGGCATAAAGATCCTTTACCATAAGCTGAATAGCGTTTTTTCCCACTCGAAAATTGAGCAGGGGATTACGAAGGCTTAAGTCGAGAAGCCTGCGTTCCCAGTTCTGTCTTTTGGTTAATTCCAGCTTGGACACGGTCCGAACCTTATCATGAATTTCAAGAAGAGCGGGGGCTTTTATTTGCCATGGGGAAGCCCCTTCCTCATCCTCCGGCAGGACTGCTTCGGAGGCGGAGGATGAGTTGGTATCGCCTGTCGTATCACTTATAGCTGAAGCGCCTGCAGCCGGGTTTTCTGCAAGCAGGGGAAGGGGGCGCACGCCGCTTCCACGGGAGCGTTTGACATCCACAAAGAGCTGAAACTGGGCCGGATCGGCAAGATTTTTCTCAGCCAGCCGCACCGCCTCATCAAAATCCAGGAATTTTTCGGATACAAAGCCTGTGCATTCCACGGTGCAGATCTCATGAATGCCCGGAGCCATTCGCTTGGTAAGAAGCGTAGGGTCGTCCTGAACGCACTCGGGAAAGCATTGCTCCTCCAGCCAGACCCCGGCAAAGGCATGGCCTTTTATAAAAATGACAAGAGCGTGAAGCCCCACCGCCTCCAGGCAGGAGGCATAAAGCAGGCTTAAATCCAGGCAGGTGCCCATTTTATTTGAAAGCACATTATCGCAAAGGCGCACCCTTTGGCCTGACGATTCAAAGCTGGCAGGGGGAACGGTATAGATGATTCCCTCGCTCCGAAGGGCGGCGTAAAGAGCTGCAGCCTGCAGCTTGACCGTGTTGGGATTGTTGCTTTGATAGCCGGTGAAGGCAGGACTTCCCGTCCAGATTTTTAATACCTTTCCGGCTTTAAAGAGTACCTGGGCGATGGCGGGATGATTGGGCGTAATATAGGCGGTGACAAGCTCGGGCATAACTCTCATGCCGCTCCACTGATCATGAGGAAGAATTTCAACATCATAGTGGGTGCGGCAAAGCTCCTCCTCACCGGCTTTCAGGCTTAAGGTAAGGGTGCCCAAGGTTTTTTCAGTTAAATGTGCCAGAAAATCCGAAGAAAGCCTGACCACGGCCTGATCCAGCTCCACGGAGCTTTCGGAAGGCAGACTGTCCACCCTGGCGGTCCAGGTGTGGGCAAAACCGGGTTCGGCTTTAATTTCAATTTCAATATCCCTGTAATTTTCCGTTGAGGTGTTTTTTAGAATCAGCCTTTTAATTAAGGGGATAAAGTTTTGCTGCATGGCATAGTTGATAATCTGGCTATAGATTAATTCGATATTCACTGTATCCTTCATCCGTTTTTCCTCGCCCTGGGATGAAATTAAAGTTTTGTATTATAAAGCGCATTTAAGGCTCTTTTCTAATCCATTATACACCATGGGATTAAACAAAAATAGGGTGTTTCTGATAGTGTTTAGGTCATAAAAACTGGCCTTCCTGTATTTTTTCATAAGAATTAATTTTAATGTACCGGCGTAATTCTATAATAAGCTAAATTGATGTATAAAAAAACATTCAAAAGTATTTTTATACATTATTTTTTTTCCTGCGTGAAATTTATCATGGATAAGCTTTGTGTAAAATAGATATATATTTAGGGTTTTATGTCTGATTTATTATGCAATCATTTGTTGACATGTTTATTTTTCTTGTGATACCATAGAGAAAACGTTTTCTCTATTTAGAAATTTAACACGCGAGATAGCGAATTCAACTCAAAGGGGGATAACAGCTTGTCCGTCATACAAAATGTCCCTTTCACAAATGTTAACATTCAGGATGCTTTTTTTACACCTAAAATCAATACCCTCTGCCGCGTAACCATCCAGGCCTGTTTGGCCAAATGTCTGGATACGGGGCGAATAGCCAATTTTGAAAAGGCTGCGGGGCTTAAAAAGGGCGATTTCGAAGGCATTTTTTACAATGATTCGGATGTCTATAAGGTCCTTGAGGGTGTCGCCTACGTGCTGACACACACTAAGGATCAGGCACTTGAAGCACAGGCCGATGAAATCATTGCTTCCATCGCCGCAGCCCAGCAGTCCGACGGCTATATCCAAACCTACTTTACACTGGTCAAGCCCGATGAAAAATGGACAGACATGAACATGCACGAGGATTACTGCATCGGGCACCTTATTGAAGCCGGAATTGCCTACAAGCAGGCTACGGGTAAAACGAAGCTTTATGAGGTTGGCCGGAGAGCGGCTGATCTGATTTGTGACAAATTTGGCCCCGATAAGGAGCACTGGGTTCCCGGCCATCAGGAAATTGAGCTGGCGCTGGTTAAACTGTATGAGGAAACCCGGGAATCCAAATACCTGGACATGGCGGAGTTTTTGCTGGAGGAGAGAGGCAAGGGCTTTGGCAGAGGCTACAGCTGGGATCGTCAGGGTTGGGGAGCCATCTACAATCAGGATCATGAAACGGTAAAGAGCATGAAGGACGCCAAAGGGCACGCGGTTCGGGCGCTTTATATGTACTCCGGCATGACGGATGTGGCGGGAAAAAAGAACAACCGGGACTACTTAAAGGCTGTTCACAGGCTGTGGGACAGTGTTGTCAACCGCAACATGTACATAACGGGAGGCGTCGGTTCGTCAAAGGATAACGAAGGCTTTACCGAGGATTATGATTTGCCCAATCTCACAGCCTATTGTGAAACCTGCGCCTCAATTGCCATGGTTTACTGGAACCACAGGCTCAACACCATGCACGGGGACGCAAGATATGCGGATATTATTGAAAAAGAGCTTTATAACGGTATTCTTTCAGGTATTTCGCTTTCCGGGGATAAATTCTTTTACGACAATCCCCTGGAATCAATAGGCGAGCATCACCGGGTAGAGTGGTTCAATTGCTCCTGCTGCCCCACACAGCTCTCCCGCTTTATACCCTCTGTGGGAAACTATATTTACGCTGCGGATGAGCAGGGTATCTACGTTAATCAGTATATTGCCAACACCTCCTTGGTTAAGGTCGGGGAAAGGGAAATTCCCATTTCCATAGAGGGTCAGTATCCCTTTGGAGGCAAGCTGGACATTACCCTTTCACCGGAAACGGATACCACACTGGCACTGAGGGTTCGAAAGCCGGGATGGTGCAGAAGCTTCAAGCTGTCCCTCAACGGGCGGCCCACAAACTGCTATCGATTCATTAAGGGCTATCTTGTTCTTGAAAGGCAATGGCAAAAGGGAGACTGCCTTTCTGTGGAATGGGAAATGACAGTGGAGGAGATAACCGCAGATCCCCACATCATTGATGCAATCGGTAAGGTTGCCCTGCAAAAGGGTCCTGTGGTTTACTGCTTTGAAGAGGCAGACAATCCGGCGTTTGAACAGGTGGTTCTATCCGACGGAAATGTGTACGGCACGCATTTTCGGAAGGATTTGCTAGGCGGAATTGACGTGATTACCGTCAGCTCCGGCCAGTCCAGATTTATTGCTGTTCCCTATTTTGCATGGGATAACCGGCAGGGTGGAGCCATGAAGGTCTGGGTTGATAAACGAAATGATTGAGGAGGGTATGGCATGAAACTAAGAAGATGGATAAGCATGGGACTTGTGGCTGTTTTGCTGGCAGGCTGCGGAAATGGAGCAGGTACGGTTACTTCTTCCCCCGGTGCTGGCACGACCGGTACGCCTACGGAAACACCTGCGGCAGCAGGAGAAACCCTTGAGCTGACTTACCAGTACTGGGATTTGATTCCGGATCAGGAAACGGTCTTTAAGAATTTTACGGACAGCTACAAGGAAGAAACCGGCAATACTGTAACCATTAAAGGGCAATTTGTCAGTGATGCTGGCTGGGAGGATATTTTAAAGACACAAATCGCCTCCGGCAGCGGCCCGGAAGTATTCCACATGGATTTGAACAATGCTTCCGCGTGGAAGGATAATGTTATTCAACCCCTTTCTCCCTATTTTGAGGACAGCTTCTGGGAGCAGTTTGTTCCCACGGCCATTGATGTGTGGAAGCTGGACGGCGCCTATTATGCCGTGCCTAATTCCTTCTCCGTGTGCGGCATCCTTTATAATAAGGAAATGTTTGCCGAAGCAGGCATCCAGGTAGACAGCACCACCCGGTGGACGCTGGATGATTTTGACGGGGCCCTTGAAAAGCTCTACAGCACCTTCGGCAATAAAACCA
>JAEXPO010000614.1 GCA_023446675.1 Bacillota bacterium
GGCAAGTCCCTTATGAGTGTGGTGGACAAATACCTTTTAAACAGAGGTGTTAAAAGCGTCAGCCTTCACACCGCCTCCCGGCATTTTGATCTTATGCGGTTTTATTACAGCCGCGGATTTTTTGTTGAAGCGGTGGAAACGGACAGAGGCTATTTGCGGGCAAAATTAAAGAAGGAGTATTTATAAGCTCCTTCTTTTGAGAATGAAATCCTTAAGTTTCTCAGTATAAAAAATGCTCCCCTTCAGGGAGCATTTTTTATAGCTTTAAACAAGCCTTATTTCTTTCTCTCAAGAACCTTCTTCGCTTTTGCCACAATGTTTTCAGGGGTAAGGCCGTACATCTTTATAAGATCCGCGGGCTTCCCGGACTTTCCGAAAACATCCTCTACGCCAACCTGCTCCATGGGAGCCGGTGCATTTCGCACAAGAACCTCAGCCACCGCACCGCCAAGTCCTCCAAGGATATTATGCTCTTCACAGGCCACAATGGCGCCTGTTTCACGGGCAGCCTTAACAAGGATTTCAGCATCGATGGGCTTGATGGTATGAATATCCACAACCCGGGCGGAAATACCCTCCGCCTTAAGAAGCTGAGCAGCTTCAACAGCCTGGGATACCATAAAGCCTGTTGCAACAAGAGTAACATCCGTACCGTCTACCAGAACAGCACCCTTGCCTATTTCAAAGGTTGTGTCGGCAGGATACAGCACCGGCACATCCAAACGGCCCAGTCTCAAATAAACAGGCCCCTTCATTTCAGCTGCCAGCTTAACAAGAGCTGAGGTGGAAATTGCGTCGGCAGGCGAGATAACGGTCATATGAGGTATAGCCCTCATCAGGGCAATATCTTCAATAGCCTGGTGGGACGCACCGTCTTCGCCTACGGTAAGGCCCGCGTGAGTGGCTCCAATTTTTACATTCAGGTTAGGGTAGCAAATGGAATTGCGCACCTGGTCAAAGGCTCTGCCTGCGGCGAACATGGCAAAGGTGCTGGCAAAAACCGTTTTGCCGCAGGTAGCCAAACCTGCCGCAACCGACATCATATTACTTTCGGCAATACCGATATTGATATGTCTTTCAGGGTATTTCTTTTGAAACATATCCGTTCTTGTGGATTTGGAAAGATCCGCATCCAAAACGACTATGTTTTCATTGCTTCCTATTTCTGCTAATGCTGTTCCGTATGCAACGCGCGTTGCAATTTTTTCCGCCATGTCCATTCCCTCCGTCAATCAAATCAAAAGTTATGGGGCATTCCGAGTCCCTTCGCTTCCAGTCGGCTTTACTGTAGGGCAAACGACTGTATTAAAGCGTAGCGAGGTACGCATCAAGCTCCTGTATGGCCTGCTCGGCTTGCTCTTTCTTGGGCGCGCTTCCGTGCCAGCCAGCCTGGTTTTCCATATAGGAAACACCCTTGCCCTTGATGGAATGGGCAACAATTACCGTGGGCTTTCCCTTTGTTTCTTTTGCTTGAGCAATTGCACTCTCAATCTGATCGTAATCATGGGCATTTATGGCCAGAACTTCCCAGCCAAAGGCTTTAAATTTATCTGCAATAGGCTCGGGATTCATAACATCCGTAATCTTACCGTCAATTTGAAGGCCGTTATAATCAACAAAGGCGGTCAGATTGTCCAGCTTATAATGGGCAGCCGCCATGGACGCTTCCCATACCTGTCCTTCCTCCAGCTCGCCGTCTCCCAATACGGTGAATACACGATAATCTTTTTTATCGAGCTTGGCTGCAAGTGCCATGCCTACTGCAGCGGATACGCCCTGGCCTAAGGAACCGGTGGACATGTCTACTCCGGGAACCTTGTCCATGTTGGGATGACCTTCAAGATAGCTTCCTGCCTGACGGAAGCCTGTTAAATCCTCCACAGGGAAAAAGCCTCTGTTAGCTAAAGTAGAGTAGAGTCCAGGGCTGCAATGGCCCTTGGAGAGGACAAAACGATCCCTGTCCGGGTTTTTGGGGTTTTGGGGATCGATGTTCATTTCCTTGAAAAAAAGATAGGTGAGTATATCGGAAACCGACAGAGATCCTCCCGGATGTCCACTTGCCGCCGAGGCTACCGCCGTGATGACTCCCTTTCTTATCTGGGTTGCAATCCGCTTTAATTCAACCGTTGCTTTTGCATCCATCGCGAATTCTCCTTCGTTGTTTTATGAATCATTATTCATTGAAAGTATATACTAAATCAGTTTTTGCTGCAAGAACCCATTTGAGCCCCTTCAAAACAGAGATAGGATGATTGGGCCCCTTTGGAGTAAGGATTGATTAAGCTTAGTCCTTACTTGGGTGAAGAGGCAGAAAGCCTTCGCCGAGGACTTCTCTCACATCGCTCAGCAAAACAAAGGCGTCCGGATCACAGTCCTTGACGATTTCCTTAACGACAGGGATTTCTTCTCTTTTCACAACGCACAAAAGTACGGTCTTATCCATTTTGCTGTACATGCCAAGACCCTTTAAGCCCGTTACACCACGGCTTACATCCAGCATGAGCTTCTGAGCGATAGCATCGGATTTGTCGGAAATAATCATGAGGCTCTTGGCAAAATTAAAGCCTTCAATGTATGCGTCAATGGTCTTTGAGCTCAAATAGAGGCTCAAAGCGGCATATAAGCCCAATTTAACACTTCTGAAGGCAATAGCTGCAAAAAATACCACCAGGCCGTCCAAAATAAGAAGATACTGTCCCAGAGTTAATTTAGGAGAAATCTTTTTAAGTATGGCCGCCGCCAAATCCGTGCCTCCTGTGGTGGCTTCCTCCTTAAGAACCATACCC
>JAEXPO010000035.1 GCA_023446675.1 Bacillota bacterium
CATTTTGTACGTTAGCTCCTATCATCGGTCCGTTCACTCGAAGCAGGATTTGATCCTAAATGGGCCAAAAAGGGTATAATGAGACTATATGCCTTTGGCTTACAGGAAGGAAAAGACATGGATCAGGCTAAAAAAAGAGGAGGACTTCTCCACTATAATTCACCGGCCACACTTACCTTTGCACTGGTGTCGCTTTTGGCCCTGCTTTTGGGGCAGTTGACCGACGGGGCTTCCACCAGCCTGCTGTTCTGCGTTTACCGCTCGTCCCTGCTGGATCCCTTAACCTATTTCAGACTGTTCGGACATGTTCTGGGGCATGCAAACTGGGCCCACTTTTCAGGGAATATGATGCTGCTTCTCGTTTTGGGGCCCATGCTTGAAGAAAAGTACGGAACGAAAGCCATAGTTAAAATGATTGTTCTTACAGCCCTTGTGTCAGGACTTCTTTATATGCTGGTTTTTCCACAGAGCGCCCTTCTAGGCGCCAGCGGCATCGTCTTTATGATGATTGTTCTGGCCTCCGCCGCAGGCATGAAAAACGGCAAAATTCCTATTACCTTATTGCTTGTTATGGCCATTTATCTGGGAGGAGAGTTTTTAAGCGGCATCGGCCCAACAGACGGTATAGCCCATGGCGCTCACATTCTTGGCGGGCTGTGCGGAGCGGGCTTCAGCTTTTTTATGGTAAAAAAGAAGTGAAAGAGTACAATTTAGTTCTTATAGAAAAAGAACCGGATGCGGTAAAGCACCGGTTCTTTTTTCCTATAATGGGATTAGAGCAGGGCTGTCCAGCCGCCGTCCACTGCAATGGTTTGACCTGTGGTATAGCTGGAGGCGTCGGAAGACAAAAAGACAAGTGCCCCATTAAGCTCACCGACTTTACCGATACGACCCATGGGGGTTCTTCCCGCAGCTTCATCGTTAACCTCGCCGTTAAAGAAGCCTTCGGTCATTTCAGAGGCAAACACACCGGGAGCGATGGCATTTACGGTAATTCCCTTGGTTGCGTACTCAACCGCAAGGGCACGGGTAAGGTTGATGACGCTGGCCTTTGAGGTATTATAGCTTGCGTTGAAGGGGCTTCCTACAAGTCCGGCAACAGAGGAGATGTTTATTATTTTGCCGTAATTGTGCTTTACCATTACCTTAAGGGCTTCACGAGAGGTGAGAAAAACACCTCTGGAGTTTACGGACATGACCTTATCCCAATCCTCAGTGGCATAGGACTCAGAGGCTCCCGGAATGACAACACCGGCATTATTCACCAGAATGTCTATTTTCCCGAAATCCTTTTCAATACTCGCAATGGCGGATATAATATCTTCTTCCTTGGAAACATCGCAGGTATAAGCAACACTTTTACGGCCCATAGCGGTAATTTTGGACTTCAAAGCTTCAAGGCGATCCGCCCTGCGCGCTAAAATGGCAACGTCAGCGCCCGCTTCGGCAAGAACCTCGGCAAATTGAACTCCCAAACCGGAAGAGGCTCCGGTTACAACTGCAACCTTCCCCGTTAAATCAAACAATTTCATAAGTCGACACTCCTTTTTTATATTTGTAATAGTAATCTAACAACTTTGTTTATATTTTAACATACAGCGGTTCGTATGACAATAGAAATCGTTAATTAATTAACAATATATTTTTATTTACTTATAGATAAGCATTATTAGTATGGAGCTTCGGTTAAATTGTATGCAAAGAGAACAGGGGATTTGTAATGTCACGAGTACCACAAAAAGCCGGTCCGCTAAGAAAGCGAAACCGGCTTTAGGGCAAATCGAGATTTAACTAAGTAGAAAACCTTATTTAAGGTAGAAGGTTTCAAGTACCTTGAGGTAATCGGCAAGGCCCATGCTCTCCAGCGAAGCCTTGTAGTTCTCCCACTCGGCGTCATTGTCAATATCCTTGGTACCAATGACGAAGGCCGTGTCTGTTGCTGCTATGAAATCGTTAAAGAGGGTTTGGTAATCGGCCTTTTTTGTGATGAGATCGGTGTCGGAGCACCAGACCACATCGGGAATATTATGCCAGACATAATAGGGCTCATAGGTTTTTGCCGCTGTCAGGAGAACATAGGTATTGTCCGAATTTCTCAAGGAATCGTCGGCCGTGGTGCCGTAGCGTATGTCCGCCCGATCGTAGCGGGGGAAGAAGCCTGAATTCCACAGGTAAAGGTTGAAGGCTTTTTCAAGCTGCCTCAGCTTATAGGAGGGCGTATTGCCGCTGTAAGCGGGCGAATCGGACATATCATAGGTGATTCCTTCCACCCCGTGCATACCGAAGACGCTGCCCTCGTCGCTAATCATCCAATCCAGCCATTTAAAAGCGATTTCAGGATTTTTGCAGTTGGCGGTAATGGCGGTGTTGAGATTGAAATTGCCTCCCTTTCTGGCAGCGGACTGCTGAAGGCCTGTGGGGCCCTTAAGGGGGGCCAGGGCTTCGTAATCCGTCCAGTTAAGCACCTTGGAATCAATTATCGCTCCCTGGTACCAAAAGGGGAACGCGCCTACTATGGTTTCACCGGCGGGCTTGTTAAGGAGAGCTTTGAATTGGGATTCATCCTGAACATAGGTTTCCTCAAGCAGAAGCCCGCTCTCGAAAAGGTCGTTGAGATAGCGAAGGCCTTCACGCCAGCCATCGGTATTTGCGATGAATTCAAGCTTTCCGTCGTCTGTGATGTAATAGTAATTGTCCCTGTAAAGCTGGAAGGAATTCATAAGGTATTTGATGGGATCCGACTGGCGTCCGTTGTAGAACCCTACCAGACCCAGCTCATCCTTTTGTCCGTTTTGGTTGGGATCCTGCTCCTTGAAGGCGATGAGCATCTGCTTGAATTCCTCAGGGGTGGTGGGAGCTTTCATGTTGAGCGTTTCAAGCCAATCGGAGTAGACCCACATTTTGTACTCGGAATCCTTATGCACCCCGGTATCCGTATACATGAAGGTATAAATGTTTCCGTCGGGAGCCGTCAGCATATCCCTGTACTGGGGCTGTTCTGCCAGAGCCTTTTGATAGTTGACGCCTATGGTATCGATGTAATTGGTGAGAGGGATAATGATGCCCCCTTCCACCAGCATGGAAATCTTATCCGTGGAATGGCTTCCCGCAATGATATCCGGATAGTCGCCGCTGGCCACCATCAGGTTGAACGCCTCGTCTCCCGTTGTATTGCTGAAGAGATCCCATTCAATATGCACACCGCTGAGCTTTTCATATTCGGTGGTGGTTACATTGGACATATAATCATTGTCCGGGGATGCGGGCCCCCATACCTTAAGGGTTACGGGCTCTGTGGTAAGGGGCATTTCATAGCCGCCCGAAACCTTGCCTCCGGAAGGCTCCCCGGTACCGGCTGATGCAGTGGGTGTTGTGCTGGAAGACGCGCCGGGAGTATTTGCCGGAGCTGAGGTGCCGCAGCCGCCTAAAAGTGTGATGGACAAAACGACAGCTAATGCTTTAACCAGAATTCTTTTCATCATGGATTCCTCCTAATCAATATTCTATGAAAGCCTCGATTGGCCACTCGAGGCTTGCCATAAGTCAAGTGGTTGAAATGAGGCTAACCTTTCACGGCGCCAATCATAATTCCCTTTACGAAATATTTTTGAACAAAAGGATAAATCAGCATAACGGGAAGGGATGCCACAACAATAACGGCGTATTTCATAACATTGCGGCGTTCCTCCAGAAGGAGCAGATCCCTCACGTCAAGCGTGTCCATATCCGAGCTGTTGAGTACCAGTATTTCCCTTAATACAAGGGAAAGAGGGTATTTGTCACGGACTTTAAGATACATCATAGCATCGAAATAGGAATTCCAGAAGCCCACGGCATAAAATAGGCCTGTTACGGCCAATATGGGCACGGAGAGCGGCAGAAGAATGCTTACAAGGTAACGGATATTGCCGCAGCCGTCGATGCGGGAGGATTCCAGCACCTCACCGGGAACCTGGGTTTTGAAGTAAGTGCGCATCACAATCATGTTATAAACCGACATGGCGCCGGGTAAAAGCACGGCAAGGCGGGTATTCATAAGGCCCAGATTTCGCACCTGCAAAAAAGTAGGAATGATGCCGCCTGAGAAATACATGGTTACCATGCAGAGCAGCATGATAAAGCCTCTGCCCTTGAAATCGGAGCGGGAAAGGGGATAGGCGCAGCAAACCGTCACCGACAGGGCGATAAAGGTACCGGCAGCCATATAAAATAGTGAATTGGCATAACCTGTCCAGATGTCCTTATATTTAAATACCGCCTCATAGCCCGCCAGTGAAAAACGGGTGGGCCAGAGGGAAAGGCCCATGGTACTGACGCCTGCGGAAAAGGACGCCGATATGACATAGAGCAGGGGATAGAGTATGACAACAAGAAAAACTGATAGAATGATCCAGTCCACGGTCAGAAAAATCCTGTCTCCGACCGTATGACGAAGGGCTGTGCTCTTTTTCATTCCGATACTCCTTTACCAAAGTGAATTTCCACTGATTTTCCCAGTGATTTTATTAACCGTTACAAGCAGTACAACGTTTATAATGGATACGAAAAGGCCGATAGCCGTCGCATAAGAGTACTGGGGAAGAGTGGAGGCGATGCCCTGCTTATATACAAAGGTGCTGATGACCTCTGAAACGGTAGAGTTCAAATTATTCTGAAGAAGGTAAATTTTCTCGTATCCCACCGACAGAATGCCGCCGCAGTTCATAATAAGGAGGATGGCTATGGTAGGCATCAGGCAGGGGATATCTATATGGCGGATGCGTTTCATTATGGTAGCCCCGTCCACAATAGCGGCCTCGTGAAGCTCAGGCGGTACTCCGGCCAGAGAAGCGATATAGATAATGGAGCCGTAACCCACACCCTGCCAAACGCCGGACCACACGTAAATGGTATAGAAGTAATCCGGATTGCTCATGAAATTAACGGCGCTGCCCCCAAGGGCCTGAATAATAATGTTGATAACTCCGTTTCGGGTATCCAGAAACTGAAGAATGATACCGGCCATCACCACGGTGGAAATAAAGTGGGGGGCGTAGCTTATAAGCTGCACAGTCTTTTTAAAGCGCGGTCCGGGTATGTAATTGAGCAAAAGCGCTAAAAGAATGGGCAAAGGGAAGGTGCACAGGGAGTATAGGCTTATAAACAGTGTGTTTTTTACAATTGAAAAGAACTTGGGGTTTTCGAGAAAACGGATGAAATGCTTCCAGCCTCCCCAGGGGCTTCCGCTGATGGTGCGCACCGGTGTAAAATCCCGGAAGGCAATTTGAACTCCGTACATGGGGATGTACTTAAAAAGGATAAGGTAAAGAACGGGGACGGCTACCAGGAGATACAGCCCCCAGTTCTTTTTAAGCTCTTTCTTAATTCCGGATACTACTGTGTTTTTCATCGTCTATTCTTCCTTCCCTCATAGGCTCTCCGCAAGGCTTTCATATCTTATAAGGCGTACAGGCCCTAAAAGCCCGGAAACAAAATTCTCGCCCTCTCTGTCCATATTGTCCCCGTTCCAATACCGGTTCCAGCCGAGAGCTTCCCCCTCGTCCACTAAAAGCTGCCTGCGTTCTACCGCGGCGGAATTGGCGGCGATGATAACAATTTCATTCTCACCGTCGGTGACAAGCTCGGTGATATCCAGCCGGTAGGGCGCCCAGACCCTTGCTCCGGCAAGGGTGCCGTTAACCCGGACCTCTGCGCTCTGGCCAACCTGGCCTAAGTCCAGGACATATCTTCCCGGCTTTTTCTTAAGGGAGAGGCTGTTCTTATAGAGGCCCCTTCCGGAGAACCAGGCAAGGCCGTGGAGGCGCCAGTCCCAAAGCGGAGTTAAAAACGGCTTTACAATGACTGAAACGGGAGCCAGAAGGCCCTGGGTCTTATCCCCGACAGTTACCCGGATGCTTTAAAAGCGGCTATGCCCTTTGGGTTCAATAGAGGTCCAATCCGACTCCAGGGCGATGGGGGCGCCGTCCAGGGT
>JAEXPO010000190.1 GCA_023446675.1 Bacillota bacterium
GTCCGCGCCTTCCCTTAGCCCGCACCACATCATCGGAGGAATCGGCCAGATGCCGCAGCTCCTCCAGAACAAAGCCGGGAACAACCAATTCACCCTCCAGGAAGTAGGTACGGCTGATATCAAGAATACGTCCGTCAATAATGACACTGGTATCAAGAAGCTTCAAAGCCGCACTGCCCGCTCCGGTTCCAGAATCCCTGCTGCCCATAAAACGGTCGTTCTTTTTCATAATTGCAAAATAAACACCGCTGATTCCTAAAAGTATGTTTATCATAATGGAAATAGCCACACCGATAACTTCAATTTTCACAATGGGTATGGAAATAAGATTAGCCACAATAAGACCGGCAATAAGGCCACCCACGCCTATGGTCAGCTCGTAGAGTGTGAGCTTTTGAAGGGCTCCTTCAATTTTTTCCAGAAAGTCAGTGGTACCGCGAATGACTTTGCCTGCGATATAAAACAGGATAATCCCTATAACCGCAGACCCGCAAAAAACGGTTCCCATTCCATACAGGGTATCCAGGTCGTCGCCCCTGCCATATTGAATGAACAGAAACCGGACTACTGTCATGCCTGTCAGAGCGCCTGTGAGCCCGAAAGCATATTTCAAAATCTTATCCAGCATGCTCTCTCCCCTATATTGAATGAATCAAGCTCTCCAAAGATAGCTCAGCCCCAAAGGAGCCGGAGCCTTTTTACGGTGCTTGTCCGTTTCGGGTGCTTTCAGCATCTATTTAACCGATCCTAACGCTTGGTTTCAGGTTGATATGCGTAAATTTATTAAATCTTCCACATCCACAGGGTTCATGTTTTTAGCCAGAACCAGTTCGCTGATTAAAATCTGCTTGGCGCTATTGAGCATTTTTCTTTCGCCGGTGGAAAGGCCCTTGCAACGTTCCCTCAAAATGAGACTTTTAACCACATCGGCAACTTCAAAGACATTGCCGCTTTTAATTTTAATCATATTTTCGCGATAGCGCTTATTCCAGTTGGCAGGCTCGTCCGCCATTTTAATTTCAAGGGAGCGGAAAACCTCGTCGGCATCGCTTTTGTTTATAACGTCGCGGATACCCACACAGGCCACATTGTTAATAGGAATCATCACCTTCATGTCCCCGACAGGGATACGCAGGACATAATAATTCTTCCGCTCTCCTAAAATTTCTCGTTCCTCGATGGATTCGATAATGCCTGCACCATGCATAGGATAAACAATTCTATCCCCGATTCTGAACATAACTTACCGCTCCTTCTTCGGATCAGCACAAACTCCGACCCTGGCATGCACAATCCGTTTTACTTTATCCTCTCATCACGCTTTCCGCTCAAAAAAATTTGAATGAACCGGAAAACCTGCTCCAAAAAGTCAAGGTTGTCCGGTCGACCGAAAAATGTATGTATGAAGGCCTAAAAGACTATGCCATGCCTGTTCAAGGAGAATTACCCGCTTTTCACTCAGTATACACCACTGATTTGGAAAAGTCAAAAGACCTGGTTTTAACTTTGATTCGGAATACAAACGGAATATAAACGGTGAAGGCACTTAAGCGTTTGGATTTATGCCTGCAGCTGAATTACCATAGCCCCTGAAGCAAAGGGTTTCAGCCATATACTTTCACCAGCCGTTTAAAGTGGTCGCCCCTTTCCTCAAAATTCTTATAAAAGCCATAGCTGGCGGCCGCAGGGGACAACAGGCACGCCACTCCTTCAGGAGTATATTGAAAAGCCAGCTTGACAGCCTCTTCCATGTCTGCCGCATCCAGAATTCTGGCCTTTTTATCCCGTCCCTCTTCAATAAGCATACGGTGAAGCCGGTGGCCGGTGGCGGGAAGACAAAGAATTAAAGGAATATCCCCCGAAGCCAGAAGATCCAGCAAGGGACTGTAATCAATTCCTCTGTCCAGGCCGCCGATAACAAGAGTGTACACTGCCGGAACGGCCTTAACCGCACAAAGCACCGCTTCCGGAATAGTTGAGATGGAATCGTCATAGAAGCGGATGCCTTTATAGGTTCCAAAGGCCTCCAATCTGTGGGGAAGTCCATTAAAATCCCTCACCGCACGGCAGGCGGTTTCCAAATACCTGGTTCCTATAAGCCCTACCAGGGTTAAGCAGGCCAGAATGTTGCCAAGATTATGCTCTCCGGGAAGCTGTCTTTGAAGCTCCTGAGACCCTATATCCCAAGTATTGCCTTCTAAATGGAAAATTATTCTTCCGTTTTCAATAAAAGCACCGTTTTCCGTATAGCAGGACAAGGCCGGTCCATTATTAAAAAACAAGGATTTTCCTTGCCCTGGAAGTTTTCCTCCCGTAAAGCCAAACACATTGGCGCCCGCAACGGCAAAGCAGTCTCCGCTCTGATACCGGAAAAGGTTAAGCTTAGCCTGAGCATAGTCGTTAAAAGAACGGTAATGGTCCAAATGCTCCTCGTAGATATTGAGTAAAATGGCATATTTAGGCGATTCCCTTATGGTTTCAAGCATGTGGGAGGACATTTCAAAAATATACAGCCTGTCGGGAACATCCGTAAAAAACAGATCCAAAACCGGCTTGCCGATGTTTCCAGCCGCCACGGCGTCAAAGCCGCAAGCCTTTAGCATATGGGCCAGAAGCGCCGTGGTAGTGCTTTTGCCCTTGGTACCGGTAATTCCTACGATACGGTTTTTAAAAGCTTTAAGAAAAAGCTCTGTTTGGCTTGTGATACAGCTTTGAGAGATTTTATCATCAATGGCCTTAAGGGGAATGCCAGGACTTTTAAAAACAGAGGTGTAGCCTGCCTGAGCAAGATTCTCCACATAATGCTCGCCCCCAAACAGCACCACCGGCTCCCTGATTATTTCAAAGGCATTCTTCAGCGCCTCCTCGTTTCTGTCGGCTATTCCTATTTCTCTGTCGGGAAAAAGATGCCTTAAAAAACGATAAGTTGACTGCCCTTCCCTGCCATAGCCCAGAATGGCTATTTTTTCGTGCTTCAGCACTTCAATGATTTTTTCAGTGGACATGGGTGTACACCTCCACAGGGGTTATTCCCCTGTCAACAGACTTCTAAACTCCGATGGAACCAGATTGCCCGATTCAAAATCCACCAAAAGCATGGGGGGCGGCGTAAGCTTTTGCCTGACAAGCCGGTAGTGGGCTACAAGGGGCGGAAGGCTTTCACTTTCAGGATAGTCCCGGGACAATTTATCCATAGAATAAACCGATTCGGCCACAGTTCCCACACATTCAAAGGGCTTAACGGGGGAAAGGCCGGTAAGCTCATCCAGGGTTTGGACAAGGTCTTCATACTCTAAAAGGTTCCCCCCGAAAATTTCTGAAGTTTTCGAAACACCCAATTGTGCCCCCAGCAAAATAAAAACAAAAAGGCATTTGGGGCAATGACCGCACCATTTATTTTCACGGCTCCCCCTGTTGCAGCTTCTAAACAGAGCGTGGTATTGGTGGTGATGGGCAAATTCCATGGTAATGCGAACCTCGCTCCAGGGCCTTAAAAGGCTGAAATACCGGACCGAGGGGGTGATATGCTTTATAACATAATGATGGAAATCACTCTCAAAATCCAAAGTCTTGGAATACTGGTGGTTTACGTCGGTATTGGGAACAGTAGGTTCATTGGCGCTGCCCTCATTGGAAAGTACTATGTTCTTCTTTCCCAAAAGCAGGGCACCCAGTACGGAGCAAAACCCAAGAATGGCCGAATAGGGAACATGACCATTGAGGAAGCCCCTTTTATTCAGATCAAAAAGCACCGGATCAAAACGCCGGTGAGCAGTAAGCTGCTTTTCATCCCCAAAGCCTGCACACAGAGCCGTATCCACGGAGGCTTTTCTGGGATCAAGAAGATAAACATGGTTTTCAGAAGAGAACGCTTTTAAGAGCTCCAGAGTAACCACCGAATCCTTGCCGCCACCCACCGGTATAAGGCTGCCTTCAACCTTAAGCTCCTCTGCCCCGGGTAATGGAGGCGCCTTTTCATCACAATGAATTTTCACTAAGGATTCCTTCTCAACCTTGTGATAAAGGTCATTGCGGTAAAGAAATTCCCCCAACCCCTTGTAAAAAAGCTTTTCCCAAAAAGCCAGGGCTTCCGGAGGAAGGCGGAAGGGCTTTATGATAAGCTCGGGAGAACAAACGGCCTTCCAGTAATTGATGCACTCCACCAGTCCCACATGGAAGGCGGCGTTTAAAAGGAGCCTGTCACGGGACTCTCCTGCAGCGTTTTTAGCAGCCTCCAGGGTTCCCTCATTTTTGTCTATGCTGTAAACATGGCGGACAGACAGGCTTTCCTTTTCTCCCTCAAGGGTGTAAAAGCTTGTCACCTCATAAGACGTTTCTTTTTCTTCATAGGAAAAAGCTTCATAAATAAATCGGGGATAGGCTTTTCTCAACTCTTCATACTTTTCAAAAGCCACACCAATGCCTCCTTGCACATGAGAGCGCACTCCTGCCGTTAAACGGCCCGGAGGCTATACGCGCCCGCATTACATACTTTGATTCGTATCCGAATCTCATTATATTTAAATCGGGCTCATTAATCAACTCTCGGGAAAACCCGCCTGTCTCAGGAGCTCTTTTTAAGCTCCGATCGATCCTGCCCGCCCGTGGCCGACATGCGGGCATAATTTGCAAGAATGCTTTGATAGCGTTTGGAGATATCGGTTTGAGCCGATTCAATACGTGCCTCAATATCCTCTAAATAATCCTCCATGATCTCAATAAGAGGCCTTTGCAGCTTATTTTTTTCCGCAAGTGTTTTAAGGTAATCCACCGCCTGACGGCAGGTAAGCGCGGGTCTGTTCGGCCGGTTTTCCACCATTGACGCAAAAAGGTCGGACAAAACCAGCATGTTTGAACCGATTTCAATGTCCTTTCCCATAAGAGTGGATTCCCTCTGTGCGGTTTTATTGTAGCCCATAGCCTGCTGAAACATGTCACAGACATCGGGCAAATCCGTCTTTTTAAGAATTTTTATTATATTCTGGAGGGACAGGCTGATTAGACGATGCTCCTCTTCAGGGCTCCCCGCCTTTTCAAACTCCTGGGGCGGAATTCCAAGCATGTTCAGATTGTAAATAAGCGCCGCAATACGGATTCTTTCCACCAGCTTCCAGTTTTGCCTGGTAAATCTGGACATCATGCTCACAATAATCTCCATGGTTCTGGCGTGAGAATAGTAATTGGGCATACAAAACATAATGGCATACACAAAGGTTCTCAGAACGCTTTCACTTTCCGCTTTTCCCACCTTCATGCTTCCTATGCCCTCTAAAAGCTCCTCATGGTATTCCCCTGTCACAAGCCTGTTTAAGATGCCCTCTTTAACAAGGCGGCGAAGGACCTCAACCTGCTCTGGCATAAAATCCTCCCGATCAAAAAGAGCCTTCACCTTCTCATCCGGCAGGTCAAAGGGCTCGGCGGAAACCATTTCAAAAACCTCATCGGCAAGGCCTATTAAATAGGCCTCAACCGGAACCTGTCCGCCCTCCTCCGAATAGACCTTCTCGCCATACTTTTTATGATGGTATAAAACAGAGGTGGCATACTCGGCATAAGGAAAATACTCCTTTATCATTAAATACGCAAAAATGCAATGACGGGTTAAAAAGCTGCCGGAGGAAAGGCCGTCGGCCCGGCAGTCAGGATAGAGAAAGCCAATATGATGAAGCATGGTGGTAATGACAAGCCCTGTCAGCCTGTCCCCCTCATAGCCCAGCTCACGGGCCATTTTCATAACCAGATAGGAGGACATGGAGGCGTTTTGGGCAAGATTCACATCGGCCAGAGCCAGGGATTTTTCAAAAATAATAAAAATTTGCTTCATAAACATGTGGTTGGCCCGGCCCACACTTTTTATGACTCGGCAGGCGGATTCCTCACCATCCGCCAGCACAGGTGAAGGGCGGCCTGTAAAATAGCCCTGCACGTAGTCGATACCCATCCGGCAGAGGGTCTCCAGCTCTTCCCGAAGCTCCACGCCCTCGGCCAGCACCCGGGTTCCCCGGTAGCGGGCATAGGTTATGATGTCCTCCAGCATATGCTGCTTTCTAAGATCCCGGTGGATACCTGTCACCAGCTCTCTGTCAATTTTTATTATGTCGGGTTCCAGCGCAAGAAGAGCCAGATGGTTGGAATAGCCGGAGCCGAAATCGTCCAGGGCAAATTTGGCGCCTGCCTTTGTAACAATGGATTTTCTTAAGCGAATTTCCTCCGGGTCCAGCTTTTTACGTTCAACCACCTCAAAAACCACCCGCATTTGGCTGAAATAGCGATCCCGGATATCGTTGTAGTCCTGCTCGTCAAGGGTGGCATAAGGCGCCGTATTAATAAAAAGGTACGGGGAGGTTCCGGCGGTCTTTCTTTCAAGGTAGGTATCCAGCGCATTGTAGACCATGCGCTTTTCAAGCTTGGGATAGTGACCGCTTGTTTCCGCATCGTCAATGAGCTCCACAATGGTGTCGTAAAGGGGATTCTGGGGCCGGCTCAACGCCTCGTAGCCAAAAACCTCTCCAGTTTTCAAGGAGAGGATGGGCTGAAAAACGATGCTTAACTGATTGGATTCAATAATATCCTTAATGAAGGTGCGGCGAAAAGCAGCTTTTTTCGCCGCTTCATACCTTTCCCTGTTAAACGGATTAAGGTTTGGAGCCATTCCCCGCATAACCTCATGCTCGGCAAAGGCAGCATATTCAAGAAGCGCTCCCGGCTCTTCTCCATTAATGCCGGAGGCGGCGTAGCCCACCGAAAGATGAAAGGAAACGGCGATACCGTCCACATTGGCCACATCCGCCGCAATGCTTTTAATCATTTCCGCAGCATCATCTAAAAAAGGCTCCATCTCTTTTAATCCGGTAACAATAAGCAAAAAATCCGAACCCCACCAACGGAAAGGAATAAGGCCAGGTCTCATATACCGGCGAAAAACTTCACCGCATACTCGAATATAAGAGTTGCCCGATACCATGCCAAAGCGCTCCTGGAACTCGGAAAAGCCGGTAAGTCCTATATAAAGGAAGGCCACCGATTCATCGGCCCGTTTTTCGTTAAGAGCACGTCCCCCTATTTCCGAAAGGGCATTTCTATTGTAAAAACCGGTTATGGTATCATGCGTAGCCTGTTCCCTCTCAAAGCTGCAGTCCAACGCAGGTTGAAGGGCCACACAGGCCTCCTCTTCAACGTCTTTAAGATCCTGGTTGGAGTTAATTTCCTGGCTTTGAGGATGAGGTGATAAAAGGGAAGGCGTTTTTTTGTTAAGAGAAAAGAAGACCGTAACAGAATGTAAAGCATAGAGAATAGCTGCTGCCAATATGACAATCAGAAGCAAAACAAAATAATCGGCGGATAAATAT
>JAEXPO010000290.1 GCA_023446675.1 Bacillota bacterium
GAGTGACAACGGGATAGAAAGGAAATGCAAGATGCTGCCGTTTAACTTTTCTTTTCCGGTAAAGCTTGTTTTTGGTGTCGGTAATCTCTCTGAAATTGGAAGGCTGGCAAAAGAAACCGGGATGAAACCACTGCTGGTGACAGGCAAATCCAGCTCGAAAAAAACAGGTACTATTGAAAAAATCACAGATTTACTGGAAAAGGAGCGGCTATCCTACCGGATCTATGATGTGGCGGAATCCAGTCCCAGTGAGGAAGGGGTTCAAAAAGGTGCTGCAATAGCCTTGGAGGCGGAATGTGATTTTGTTATAGCCGTAGGTGGCGGAAGCGTGCTGGATACCGGCAAGGGCATCGCCTTCAAGGTATTTAACAAGGAGAGCCTGTTTAGCGAAAGCTTTGCCGGGGAAGCGCCCAGGGTACTGCCTCTTATTGCCGTCCCCACCACGGTTGGATCAGGAAGCCAGGTCAGCAGCCTGGCCGTCTTCAGTAATCCCGAGCAGAAGGCTGCAAGGCTTGTAAAAAGTGCCTGTCTTTACCCAAAAACGGCTTTAGTGGATCCTGAGCTTTTAACCTCACTCCCCAATAATCTTGTGGGAGCTATGGGTATAAGTGTCTTAAGCCATGCCACGGAAAGCTATGTGGCCAACAAGGGAACCCCTTTGACAGACATGCTGTCCCTGCGGGCCATTGAGCTGGTAGTGGAAAATCTGGCCTATGTTTTTGAAAATCCCCTTGATGTTAAAGCGTGGTATGGTATCGCTTTAGCCGATATATTCAGCGGCATGGCCCTTGACAGCGCCGGCCCTGTGCTCCTTCACGGCCTTTTTCATCCTCTGGCCGCAATGGATGAAAAACTTGTTCACGGCGAAGGCCTGGCACCGATATTACCTGAATGGATGGGTTATACTAAAAACGCCGCCACCTTAAAGTTTTCCAATATTGCGCGGGTGCTGGGTAAGGAAACCCGGGGTATGGCCTTGATTGATGCGGCGGAAAAAAGCATAGCTGCCGTTAACGAGCTTATAGAAAAGCTGAGCCTTCCTAAAAATCTTAAAGCTCTGGGCTTTCAAAAGGAACAGCTGGACTTTTTGGCAGAGAGGGCCATGAAAAACATGAAAACAGCCATTTCCAACAATCCCCGGGTGCCGGTAAGAGAAGAAATTAAGTCTCTCTACGCCCGGTGTTTGTAAGAAAGCTGCCTTTTCTCCCGCCTTTCCTTATCCCTAAGATATTACCTTATGATGTAGAGGTGCCAATAAAAAAATACGTTATTTCAATGTCCTTTCTTATTCATTTGGGTTGGGGGCAAAGCCCGTTTTTGAATGCACCTTAAAACAGCAATTTTTGCAAAACTATTGTCAATTTACGCAAAGATGAATGCAAAAAAGTGATGTATAGTAAAGGTGAGTAAAGTAAGAAGGGTTCGTTTATCGACCCCAAAAAACTCTTTCAAAGGGAGGAAATCTAAGTTATGAAACGTTTGAACAAGGAACTGGTGCAGGAGCTCATCAGCACCGGCAAGTCCGAAATAAAAAGCGGCCCTCTTTCCAAACTGCCCGAAAAAGTACTCCAATTCGGTGAGGGCAATTTCTTAAGAGGCTTTGTTGACTGGATGATTAATGAATTAAACGGAAAGGGCCTGTTTAACGGAAGCGTGGTGGTTGTACCTCCTATTCCCCAGCACATGCTCGATCCCATAAATGAGCAGGACGGCCTTTACACCCTTTTGCTCAGAGGCATTCAAAACGGCGGGGTAGTGGAAAAAACGGAGATTATTTCGTCCATCAGCCGCGGTGTCGATCTTTATAAGGATCATGAAGCTTATCTGGCCGTTGCGGAAAGCCCCGAGCTGAGAGTGGTTATTTCCAACACCACTGAGGCCGGCATTTACTATAATCCCCAGGACAAGCTGGAAGCTGCTCCCCAGGATTCCTATCCTGCCAAGCTTGCGGCTCTCCTCTACAAGCGGTTTGTCAAATTCGGAGGCGATCCTTCCAAGGGCCTTCTTATTCTGCCCTGCGAGCTTATTGACAGAAACGGAGACAACCTCAAAAAGTATGTTCTTAAGCATTCCGAAACCTGGGGCCTGGGCGCGGACTTCATCAAATGGGTGGAAGAGTCCAACGTTTTCTTTAATACCCTTGTAGACCGCATTGTTACAGGCTACCCCAGAGATGAAATAAAAACCATCACCGAAAAGCTGGGCTATGAGGATAAGGTCGTAGACACAGGCGAGATCTTCCATCTGTGGGTTATTGAAGGCGATGCCAAATACGCTTCCGAGCTTCCATTTACCGAGGCCGGACTTGAAGTTATATGGACCAATGACATGACCCCCTACCGTTCCAGAAAGGTGCGCATCTTAAACGGCGCTCATACCATGACCGTGCTTCTGGCCTATCTGTATGGCAGGGACACTGTGGGCGAATGCATGGACGATACCCTTATCCGTGCTTATATGACCAAGGGAATTTATGAAGAGGTCATTCCCACACTGGATCTGCCCCTTGAAGAGCTCAATGCCTTTGCAGCCAGCGTGTTTGAAAGATTCTCCAATCCCTTCATCAAGCATTTTCTTTTGAGCATCGCCTTAAATTCAGTTTCAAAATTCAAGGCTAGAGTATTGCCCTCCGTTTTGGAATATTATAAAAGAAAAGAGACCCTTCCTCCCGTATTGACCGCATCCCTGGCTTCTCTCTTTGCTTTCTACAAGGGTACTGCCGGCGATTCCGCCACCTGCCTCAACGGTGATCGGAACGGCGAGGCTTATAAAATTCAGGATGAAGAAAATGTTCTAAATGTGTTCAAGGATCTGTGGGCTCAATTTGACGGAAGTGCCGAGGGCACAACCGCTCTTGTAACAAAGCTTCTTGCCAGGGAAGACTGGTGGGGACAGGATCTCAACAGCCTGCCGGGCTTTACGGCTGCTGTTGCCGGTTACCTGGGCGTTATTCTTAATAAAGGCCCGGAGGTCTTGCTTAAGGAGTTGACTCAATAATGACAGAGTTATTAAAAATACATGCCAGGGACAACGTTGCCGTTGCCCTGGCGGATCTGGAAAAAGGAAAGAAGCTGTCTGCCGACGGCTTTGAAGTGGAAACGGCAGAAGAGGTGGCAAGAGGGCACAAGGTGGCTCTCGTGCCCATCAAGGCCGGTGAACCCATTGTTAAGTACGGCTTTCCCATCGGCGTGGCCACACAGGACATCGCCTCCGGCGAAACCGTTCATACCCAGAATTTGAAGACCGCTTTGGGCGGTCTTGAAACCTACACCTATACGCCTGGGGCAAAGAGTGATGCCCAGGAGCTGGCTAAGGCTCTTCCCAAGACCTTCCCGGGCTATGTTCGTGAGGACGGCAGGGTAGGTGTTCGTAATGAGCTTTGGATAGTAAACACCGTAGGCTGTGTTAATAAAACCGCTGAAATTCTGGCCAAGGAAGCCAATGCCCGCTATACTGACGGCATTGACGGCGTTTTTGCCTTTCCCCATCCTTACGGATGTTCCCAGATGGGAGACGACCATAAAACAACTCAGATTATTCTGGCAGATATGGTAAAGCATCCTAATACAGGCGGCGTACTTGTTCTGGGCCTCGGCTGCGAGAACAACAACATCCCCGAGTTTAAGAAGGTGCTGGGGGATCTTCCTGCCGATAGGGTTCGCTTTTTGTCAACCCAGGAGGCAGAGGATGAAATTGAGGAGGGCCTGAAGCTTTTAGGCGAGCTCCATCAGTATGCCAAAGGCTTTAAGCGCCAGCCCTGTCCCGTATCCAGCCTCACTGTGGGCTTAAAGTGCGGCGGCTCTGACGGCTTCTCCGGCATTACTGCCAATCCCCTTTTAGGCGCCTTCTCCGACAGGCTTGTGGCCTTGGGCGGCATCAGCCTCTTAACCGAGGTGCCTGAAATGTTCGGTGCTGAAACCATTCTTATGGACAGGTGCTCCAACGAGGGTATCTTTGATAAAACCGTAAAGCTGATTAATGATTTTAAGGACTATTATATCCGTCATGATCAGGTGGTCTATGAAAATCCTTCTCCCGGTAATAAAAAGGGCGGTATTTCCACCCTGGAGGAAAAATCCCTGGGATGTACCCAAAAGGGAGGAACCTCACCGGTTGTGGATGTCCTGGGCTATGGTGAACCGGCTGTAAAGCCCGGACTTAATCTCCTGCAGGGCCCCGGCAACGATATTGTGGCCGTTACGGCCCTTATGGCCTCCGGCGCTCAGATTATTCTTTTCACCACCGGCCGGGGAACGCCTCTTGGAAGCCCTGTGCCCACAGTGAAGGTTTCCACCAATTCGGAGCTGGCTGCCCGCAAATCCAACTGGATTGATTTTGACGCAGGCCCTCTGGTCCGCGGCACATCCATGGATGCACTTGCGGATGACTTCTTCCGTGATATCATCAGCTACGCTTCGGGCGATAAGAAAACGCTGAATGAAATTAATGGCTACCGGGAAATTGCCATCTTTAAGGACGGCGTTACCCTGTAACCCATGATGAAACCTATAAGAATGCCTGCGGGCGTTGTTATAAGCTTATAGCTAAAATCACCGTAAAGAGACTGCTGCATAAGGAGTAAGCTTCCTTGGCAGCAGTCTCTTTTACTTCAAAAACTTCTAATACCTACTCAACAATTCTTTTTTGCAGTAGAATAGATATGAAATTCAGAAAGGAAATGAATATGAAAAGAACATTGTCAGTCCTTATGACGCTATCACTTGCGTTTACGCTTATGGCAGGCTGTTCTGCCGCTTCAAACACCAGCTCTCCCACAC
>JAEXPO010000451.1 GCA_023446675.1 Bacillota bacterium
GGATACGGCATGAAGCAGGGCTATGGCTCCGTTATGGTGATAGTTTTGAAACAGGGAGACGGTTTCTTCCTTCGTGGGCTGCTTGCTTAAATTCCAGTCATTTGGAAGCGCAATGCTCCAAAAAATCGTTTTGTAGCCCAGCGCCTGAGTGGCCTTCAAGGAGGCTTCACTATAGTCGCCCTTTGGAGGCCGGACATACTTGTGCATTTCAAGGCCGGTAACCTCCGTATAGGCTTTTTCTACGCCTGAGAGCTCTTCTTTAATTTTTTCGTCGGATAAAAGATACAGGGACGGATGGGTGACTGTGTGATTTAAAACCAGGTGCCCTTCGTCCACCATTCGACGGACCAAATCCGGATTCTTGGTGATAAAGCTTTTTGTAGCAAAAAAGGACGCTTTTATGCCATGGTTCAGCAGCGTGTCTAAAATAGCGGGAGTATACCCGTTTTCATAGCCTTCGTCAAAGGTGAGATAAAAGACCTTTTCGTCCGTATTGTAAACATAATAGCCGTCATATTTTTCTAAGAGCTTGCTGGCGGAAGCCGGCACGCCTGAAGGCTTATGGGTGTTATTGCGCTGATAGTACCAGCTTTGTCCCTTGGGGGCAGGGCTCGCCGGAGGAGTGGGGGTTGCCGATGAAGTTTCCTTGGAAGGCGGGGCAGAAGGTGTTGGAGAAGGTGAAGGCGTTGGCGTAGGTGAGGGCGGCAAGGCCGTTGGCTCAGGGGAAGCCTGCGCCGAGGGCGACGGAGCTACAGGTGTCTCCTCCGTTCCAGAATTTTGAGGGGAAGGCGTTCCAGGCAATGGGGTGGCCGTTGCTGTGGGCTGGACTTGCTCAGAGGGTTCGGGTGTGTTAGACGGCAAAGGAGTGTCAGTAGTACGGGAGACGGCCCAATAAGCCTTAAAAGCACTGCTTTGTGTACCTGCAAAAAGAAGCAAAAGGAACGCAGATAAAAGACTTAATAGAACGATTAACCTTTTTTTTACAAACATTACTTCATCACCCTTATTTGTATAATCTAAATGCTGTCCGCTTTAAAAATAACATGTTTTATTTTGCATTACAAATGAAATAACTGCAAGGTAAAAAATGCAATTTCTGTCAAACGCATAGAGCCTGCTCTTTTTGTCAAAAGACGTCTGCTGAAGGGCAAGAGCCTCCTCGGCCCCCAGGGACTTAAGCCTTTCACGGAAAGCGTGTATTTGTCCAGGGATTCGGCTCCAATTTTTTATGGACTCCACATAGGCGAAAATTCCCATAAAAAGAGGAATGACAAGGATTAACCCATAGGAAGCCAGCCAGGATATAAAGGTTCTGTTTGCACCCTGTACACGGCCTGATAGCTTCATTTCCATTGCCTCCCGCTTATAATTAATACCGCTTCCGGTCGGATCTTTGTTATACTAGAGTTAAATCAATCCGGTTTTAGGGGGATAAGTATGAGTTTTAAAGGATTTACAAAGGAAGCCCTTCGGTTTCTTTTTGAAAACAAGCTGAATAACAGCAAGGAATGGTATGACGATCACAAGGCGGATTATAAGAATTTTGTCTATAATCCTTTTGTTGAACTGGTAGAGGAGCTTGCTCCCACAATGAAGGAGATTGACGACAGCTTTATTACCGTACCCTCCAAGATTATATCCAGAGTACGTAGAGATACGCGTTTTACCAAAGATAAGAGCCTTTACAGAGATAATGTGTGGATTGTTTTTTTAAGGGACAAGAGCCGTATGGCCACCTCTGCCTGCTACTGGTTTGAGCTTGGGCAGAAGGGAACAAGCTACGGTGTAGGCTATTATGGCGCCGAGCCGTCCGATATGGCGGCTATGAGAGAATTAATTCTGGAAAATCATCCGGCCTTTCAAAGTGCCCAAGCCTGCTACGAAGGGCAAAGCCTTTTCACTCTGGGCGGAGAAAGCTACAAAAGAAGCCGTTACCCGGAAAAACCGGAGGCTCTGAGGCAATGGCTGGATAAAAAAAATATCTACTTCGAAGCGCAGCAGCTTCATTTTGATCTGGCTTATTCAAAGGAGCTGCCTCAAATACTTAAGCGTGATTTCCAGGTGCTCAAGCCCGTTTATGATTTCCTTCTGGCTTGCGGCGCCCGTTCAGGAGCAGAAACAATTAAATAATTTAATGAATTGCTGAATCCGCGGGAAATATTTCCTTTAGATAATCCGGCAGGGTTAACCTGCCGGCTCTTTTTTTGATTTTCTTAAGGCATGCCCAAGCACAGTGCTGAAAAGGACAAAAGGAATTCAGCCTTTGGCGAACGTTGTTTTGCGGAAAAAATCAAGTGACGCCGGACGCTTTCTTTTTTATTATAAAGGGAAGGAAAAGTAAGCAGGGCATTCAAAATATGACCTCTTGGATAATATGAATTGTTACCATAAGATTGTTTTTATTTGCACAAGTTCCCTGTATGTTAAATGTAGGAGGTAGAAAATGGATTACAGGGAGATTGGTCGGAGAATCAAAGAGGAAAGAATCAAGCACAGGCTGACGCAGTATCAATTAGCGGAAATGGTAAAAATTTCACCGCAATATTTGGGGAAAATTGAGCGAGGGGAAAAGCAATTCTCTTTTGAAACCATTGTGCAACTTTCCACTGCCCTGAAGACAACATTGGATTACCTGGCCTTCGGACACAACGGCAATATGGATATGTCGGAAAGAGTGGAAGCCATGAGGCTTATCTGCAAACTTTCCGACAGGGATTTGCACCTTGCCAATGAACTATTAAAAGTGATGGTTTTCCATAAAAACAAAGAGATCGTATAAATGCATCTGCGTTTTGCTTTAAATGCCACTTCGTATGCAGCCCCAGGACACTTCTTTGTTGTACTGCATCTTCCATAACGCCCCCCGTATATCGCGTTATAAAACTGTGCCGGCTTATTCTTCCGGCGCGGCCCTATAAGGCCGCGTTTTTTCTCCCTTTCGGCTTCCGGCACATGACCCTATGGTAAAGTTTTATGTTTACCCAAAGGGAATCTTTGGTATCTGTAGAATATCTAACTTAGGCAAGCAGCAGGAAGGAAGCAAGTAAACGTTTTGGATGGGCAGAACAGGGAGTTGGGAAATGCCGAATTTATTAAAATTAAAGAGCGAGATAGAGAGAAAAAGATATCTTCTCAACAGGGCACTTGAAAAGGCCATAAAACAGGGACACCTTTGCGACAGCCCTCGTATTCTTAAGATAAGCCGGGAACTGGATGCGTTAATTGTTCAATATATGCGCTGTGAGCAATTTGACAAGCCGGGGGGGCATGCTGAAGCAAAGGATATAGGCAAGCCTCTGCACTAGTTGGGCCGGTTGCTCCCGTTTAAGATGAGGTTTGGTTTCCAGGCTGGGAGATAGGGTATAAAAAAAGAAAAGCATTTGTAAAAGTTGCTGCATCTTAAAAGGCTGACATAAAAAAGCAATATTACCGCGCAATTGAAAGGAATCCCTGAGGGTAATATGCAGAAAAAAAAACATGGGGTAGATAATGAAAAAAATAATATAGCCTATCAATTAATTTTAGCCATTCTTTTGGGGCTTGCTGGTACTCTGGCAGCCAATTATCCTATAAGGCTGGAGGCCGGCGGGGGACAGGTTATTTTGATAAGCTGGGGAATGCTCTTTCCTTTTTTTTCTACCTATCTATGGGGCTTTTTTTATGGTATGGCCAGTATTTTTTTTGGAGCCTGTTTTATTTATCCCTTCACTAACTGGCCGGAGTTCGGATATGCTAATCTTTCCCAGATATTGCTGCTTTTTTTATGGACAGGTCTTCACGGCTGGGCCTCGGACAGCAGGAAAAGAGGCCCGCAGGTACATAATCATCCTTTTTTTATTCAAATCATCTACTCCTTTGCCGTTTTTTTTTCGGGGATCACCCTTTTTCCGGCGCTGCTTTCCCTCAATACGGGGCTGGAGGTCCAATATATTACGCATTTGAGTCCGGATCAGCTTATTCCCCATATTATTAAAAATATTGTCAGGGACGGGCTTATGCTTGCTGTATGCGACAGTCTGTGCCTGCTTCCCCTTTTGCGGCGTGTTTTTTTACGGCCTTCCGGCCGGGCCGCACAAAACAATGCACAAATTATTGCAGCTTCTGCCCTGGGGGGAGTTTCACTTACGCTGATTTTGTTCTGGCTATACGGAAATGTTACGGTCGATGCACAGGAAATCGCCTTAAACAGCTCACAGCTTCATTCTGTGGCCGCGGTGGCATTGCTGGCCCTGCCTGTATTCGTTGTATTGGGCGGATTTTTAAGCAGGCTAAATGAAAAGAAAAGGCTGGCTGAGGAAGCTGCCGGCGAATATGAAATGAAATACAGAAAGCTTCTGGACAATACCAATGACTTCTATGCCGAGATGGACACGGAAGGGACGCTCATTACTCTGGCTCCCTCCGTAAAAAAAATTCTCGGAGTAGATGCCGGCGAGCTGACAGGCAGGAATTTGGGGCTTTTTCTGGCTGAGCCGGCAAAGGGCAGAAGCTTTATAAAAAACGTAGAGCACCTTTGGGAAGTAAAAAAAGTCCCTTTTTTGTTTCTGGACAAAAGTGAAAAGCTAAGAAGCATGGAAGTAAGCGGGAAATTATACACCCGCCCCGATGGCGAGAAGCGCATTCTGCTCTTTGGACAGGATCAGACGGACTACTTGTCGGCAGTACGGCAAATGGCCGAGTCGGAAAAAAAGTACCGTTTGCTGTATGAAAAAATGGTATGCGGTTTTATTTTATTTAAAGCTGTTCGCAGCGCGGACGGACGCCTCGCAGACATACGTTTCGCAGACATAAATCCGGGCTTCGAGGTTCAAATCGGGCAAACCCGGAATGAAGTTGTGGATAAAACCTGGGAGGAGGTACTGGAGGAGGTTTGCCCCTACCTCAAAATTTTTGAAAGAATCACCAAGACGGGGATATCGGAGCATCATGAAATACCCAGCCGGAGCTCGGATAAATTTTTTATGGTCAACGCCTTTCGGATTCAACCCGATGTCGTGGGTGTTATATGTGAGGACATCACGGCATACCGAAAAGCCATAGAGGAGATTAACGCCCTTAACCGGAATCTTGAAAGAAGGGTGGTGGAACGGACAAGTGAGCTCAGCAACGCTCTTTCCGAGCTGGAAGCTTTTACTTACACGGTATCCCACGACCTGAAATCCCCGTTAAGAGCTATTCTTGGATATACCGACCTTATTCTGGAGGATTATGGAGAGAATCTTAATGAGGACTGCCTGCAGATGCTTAAAAATATTGTGAGCCTTTGCCGCGATATGATAAACCTCATAGCAAGGCTTCTGGAGTATGCCATGGCGGGAAGAACAGAGCTTAAGCCCGCTGACATTCCTTTGGGGCCTTTGTATGAGGAGGTTTTCAAGGTTCTTACTGCGGGAGGCGGAAAAAGCCCGGCTCAGCTGCTTTTTGAAGCGCCGATGCCCATTGTCCGGGGGGACCCCATATTAATTAAGGATGTTGTCACCAATATCCTCCATAACGCCATAAAATTCAGCAGTACCCGGCCCCTTCCCCAAATTAGGGTAGAGTGCCGGGAAGTCAATGGGGAATGGGTTGTCGAAACCCGGGATAACGGTGTGGGCTTCGATATGGCCTATGCTGGCAATTTATTTGGCATATGCCAGCGCCTTCACAGTCCCAAGGACTTTGAAGGCAGCGGTGTGGGACTGGCCACCGTGCGTAAAATTATCGATAAGCATGGCGGAAAGGTGGCTATTGAGGCCCAAAAAGATGCAGGCGCTGTTTTTACCTTTACGCTGCCCCAAAGCTTAGGCATGGCGGAGAAGGAGGAAAAGAATGTACAGGATTATGTTGGTTGACGACATGGATATTGTTCGCAGGAAAATAAAGCGGCTTGCTCTCTGGGATACCCCCATCGGCTTTACAATTGCCTGTGAGGCGGAAAACGGAAAGGATGCTCTTGAAATGCTCGGAAGAGGCCCTGTGGAGCTTGTGATTACCGACATCCGCATGCCATTTGTAGATGGAATTGAGCTTTTAAAAAAGATAAAGGAAGAAAATCTGGCGCCCTATGTTATTTTTATGAGCGATTACGATGATTTTCGCTATGCCAGGGAGGGCTTTCGCTACGGAGCATTTGACTATCTTGTAAAGCCTGTGAGGGAAGAGGAGCTTATCGAGGCGCTTAAAAAGGTAAAAGGCGAGCTGGATGAAACAGTAAAAACCCAAATAAGACTTAAGACCCTTGAAGATAAGCTTATTATAAAAAGTGAGCAGCCCATCTCTCCGGCTCAAATAAAGCGGGTAGGGGATTTAATTCTTTGGGCCAGCCAGGACGCGATACAGGCTCTTAAGCGTTTGAAAGCCGAATTGGCCGTTCCGGGAGAAACTGTTTTTGCAGAAACGCTGGATTTAAGACTTATGGATTCCATAGAAAGCTATTTGTATGCCGG
>JAEXPO010000144.1 GCA_023446675.1 Bacillota bacterium
AATTTGGGCCGTTCCAGGCTTATGGACATGAAGGCGGTTAAATCCTTGTGAAGGTATCCCGGATTGATAATGGCTGTATATTGCTCAATAATGCCTGATGCCTCAAGCTTTTTCAGGCGTTCGCTTACGGCAGGTACTGAAAGATTAATATCGCCGCTTATTTCGGAGGCCGTTATTCTGGCATTCTTTTGAAGAAGTCTGAGTATTCTGACGTCCGTTTGATCCATATGGGGTAAGCCCTCACATTTCTTTTTAATAAATTATAATGACTTCGGTTACATTTTTAAAGAATTTTTGTAAAAAAACATAAAAATTTAAGAATAAGCATCAAATATATTAATATTATTTTGATCAACGGATTAAAATTATTCCTTCAGGTTAAATTTTTTAAGTTTAAAGCCGAACTTGAACGTATTCTCTGAGGAAAATGAAATTTTGAGAGATGAAAATTTCATTTGATTTTGTTGGATAAAAAACATGTCATAACACAAGCTAAGTAAAAAACAACGCCATTTGAGCTGTGTTTTGCGGAAGAAGGACATTCTGAGCAATGAAAAGGAGATGGCCATGGATTTATTTAAAAACTATCGCCTGATTGAGACGGAGGAAGGCTACGATCTGATTCTTTATACAGGAACAGGCATTTCCGACACGGAATTTGCAAAGGAATTTACCGGTATGGACCCGGACAACCGTTCGCGGCTGGATAAGAATATTCATAGCTATATTAAAGAAAAATTTCCGGATAAGAAAATCAACAGGGTGAAGATTATGGCTGGTGCTCTGGTGCTGGCTTCCTTTATGTTTACCGGCGCAGTGCAAGCAAAGGCGGCTGCACCTGCAAATAGCACCTCTGCCAGCCAGCAAGCTTATAACTACAATGTTAAGGTTTCCTACAACGGACAGACTTTATATTTTAAATATGCACCCTTCATTTACAACAATACCACCTATGTCTCCTTTTATGAATTCGGTAACGCTATAGGAGGGAATGTGTGGTGGAATAATACCTCGGATTTGGTAGGCCTTAATAAGGACGGCAGTACCATAACCTTTGTAAGGAACTCTGCCAGAGCCCGGGTAAACGGGGAGTCGAAGGCCATGCCGTCCTCCCTTACTGTTAATGGCGTGACCTACGCTCCGTTAAGATTTCTTTCCGAAAGTCTTGGGTATTCGGTGGATATGGCTCAAAATACGGTTCGCATCACATCGGCAGCTCAGAGCTATACCGTTAAATCGGGGGATTCTCTATGGTCAATTGCATCGAAATACGGCACTACCGTCGACAGTCTCATAAGCACCAATGACCTAAAGGGTGAGGTTATCTATGAGGGGCAGGTGCTTAAAATTCCTTCTGCACCCGCTGAAAACCAGAGCACCACTTCCTGGCCGTCGGTAACCTATATTGTGCAGGAGGGGGATACGGCTACCTCCATAGCTAAAAAATTCGGCATAACCGTTTCCAATGTGCTAAAATACAACTATATGAGTGCAAACGAATGGTTTGATGCAGGTGATAAAATTGCTATATCCGGCTATGCACCCCGGGTATATACTGTAGCAGCAGGAGAAGCATCCTCCTCTGCCACCAAGGGGAAGCTTGTGGATTGGACGCTGGAAGGTCAGTATTTGGTTAAACGCAATAATGTGTTTACCGTTGTGGATGTGGATACAGGAAAGAAATTTCAGATGCAGATGATCGGCGGCTATAATCATGCCGATGTGGAGCCGTTAACCACGGCGGATACCCAGGTAATGAAGTCTCTTTTCGGCACCTGGCAATGGACGCCAAGGGCCGTTGTTATTTATCATAACGGTATAAATATCGCGGCCTCCCTTTCGGGTATGCCTCACAGTGTGGATGTGCTCACCGACAACGGTGTAACCGGGCATTTTGATTTATATTTAAGAAACAGTACCTCCCACAGTGAAACCACTTCTGCCGTCTATATCCAGCAGCACCAGAACATGGTGCTTAAAGCGGCCGGACAATAAAGCACAATAAATAATGACGCCGGGGTTGGTATTATGAAATTACTCATTCCGGCGTCTCCTTAAGCCTTCAACCTCACTTAAGAGACAAATTTGACCGGGGTGGCAGGCAGTTCTTATTATGGAAGGAGAAATTAAGGGGAATGGGAAAAACATTGGTACTGGCTGAAAAGCCATCGGTTGCCCGGGAGATTGCCCGGGTTCTGGGCTGCAATCAAAAGGCAAACGGCCACTTAAGCGGCGGAAAATACATAGTGACATGGGCTCTGGGACATCTTGTAACCTTGGCTGACCCGGAAGCTTATGGGGAAAAATATAAAAAATGGGATCTCGAGACCTTACCTATGCTCCCTAAAAAAATGGAGCTGGTGGTTATAAAGGAAACCGCAGGCCAGTACAACACGGTCAGGGGTTTGATGAAAAGGGAGGATGTCGACGAGCTTGTCATAGCTACAGACGCAGGAAGAGAAGGGGAGCTTGTAGCTCGCTGGATTATTGAAAAGGCCGGTTTCAGAAAGCCTATCAAGAGGCTTTGGATCTCCTCTCAGACGGATAAGGCCATAAAGGACGGCTTTTCTGTGTTAAAGCCGGGAAGGGATTATGAAAATCTGTTTCGATCCGCCCAAAGCCGAGCCGAAGCCGACTGGCTGGTGGGGCTTAACGTAACCCGGGCTCTTACCTGCAAGCATAATGCCCAGCTCTCCGCAGGCAGAGTTCAAACGCCTACCCTTGCCATGATCGTGGAGAGGGAAGAGGAAATCCGCCGTTTTCAGCCAAAGGATTTTTGGCAGATTCAGGCCTTCATGGACGGCTTTTCGTTAAGATGGCAGGAAAAGGCCACAGGGCAAACCCGTATTTTTGATAAAGCCCGGGCAGAGGCGATAGCTCAGGCTCTCGCAGGGAAAAAGGGGACAGTTGTTGAACTTCATAAAAGCGCCCGGCAGGAGCTGCCGCCTCTGGCTTACGACTTAACCGAGCTTCAAAGAGATGCCAACCGGCGCTTCGGCTTTTCCGCCAAGCAAACCCTGTCCATTATGCAAAGGCTTTATGAGCACTACAAGCTTGTCACCTACCCCAGAACCGATTCACGCCATATTACCGATGATATGGTCCCCACCTTGACGGATCGGCTTAAAAGCATCAGTGTGGGACCTTATGCTCAGGCGGCCGGAGCCCTTATTAAAAACCGCTTTAAGGTGACCAAAAGGCTTGTTGACAACAGCAAGGTTACGGACCATCATGCTATTCTTCCCACGGAGCAGTTTGTGGATTTAAATGCCCTATCCATTGAGGAACGGCGGGTTTATGATCTTATTGTCAAGCGCTTTCTGGCTGTTTTAAGCCCAAGCTTTGACTATGACGAAACATCCGTGAAGGTGGATATTGGAGGCGAGCTTTTTACAGCAAAAGGCAGAATGGTAAGAAGCCAGGGCTGGCGGGCTGTTTATGAGGGCTTTGACTCCTCTGAGGATGAGGAGGATGAAGATCCCAACCGTGAGAAGGAAAAGGATCAGACGCTGCCGGAGCTTAAAAAAGGAGACAGCCTCACCATCACCTCGGTGAAAACCATAAATGGAAAGACAAAGGCGCCGGCCCGGTATACCGAAGCAACACTACTTACGGCCATGGAGCATCCGGGAAAATTTGTGGAGGACAGCCGCCTCAAGCAGGCTCTGGAAGCCACCAGCGGCCTTGGAACCCCTGCCACCCGGGCTGATATTATTGAGAAGCTGTTCGATACCTTTTATGTGGAACGAAAGGGCAAGGAGATTTTCCCCACATCAAAAGGGATACAGCTTATCAAGCTGGTGCCTGAGGATTTAAAATCCCCCTCACTCACTGCCAAATGGGAGCAGAAGCTCACTGCCATCAGCCGTGGACAGGAAAATGGCGCTGTTTTTGTCGAGGAGATGAAAAAGTACGCCACAAGCCTGGTGGGAGCTGTTATCGCCAACTCGGAAAACTACAGGCATGATAATGTAACCCGTGAAAAATGCCCTGAATGCGGAAAGTTTCTTCTGGATGTCAACGGTAAAAAGGGCAAAATGCTGGTCTGCCCCGACAGAGAGTGCGGGTACAGGAAAAGCGTTTCTCTTGTTTCCAACGCCCGCTGCCCCGATTGCCATAAGAAAATGGAAATCCGGGGAGAAGGTGAAAACAAGGCTTTCTTCTGCGTCTGCGGCCACAAGGAAAAGCTGGAAGCCTTCAATAAAAGAAAAACCGAGCAGGTCAGCAAAAGAGATGTTTCCTCTTTTTTAAATAAACAGCAGGACGAAGGTATTAACTCCGCCCTGGCTGAAGCGCTTTCCAAATGGAAAAAATAAAGGTTTTGATAAAAAATTCA
>JAEXPO010000506.1 GCA_023446675.1 Bacillota bacterium
GCCTTGTTCAGTCGGTGGATCCTCATTTTAGCAACGGCGGCGGGCTTAAATACACTATCGCACGCTATTTTACGCCTTCGGGCCAGAGCATTCACGGCATCGGCGTTGCTCCGGATGTGGAGGTCGAGCTGGATGAAGAGTACAGGGCAATGTCTATAGAGGATATACCCGAGGGTAAGGATGCACAGCTGACAACTGCTATCAATGAGGTTATGAAGAAATTAAAATAGAAAAGGATTTCTCCGCATTTTACCGTATACAGAAGAAAAAGGATGGTCATACTATTCCTGGGGTGATTGGTATGACAAAAAAAGAAGACCAGTTAAAATATGAAATTGCAAAAGAACTGGGACTAATCGAAAAAATACAGGCAGGGGGCTGGAAAAGCCTTAGTGCCAAGGAAACCGGCCGCATCGGCGGCATGCTTTCCCGTAAAAGAAAGGCCAGAACAGGCTGAGAGCCGGGTAAAGGTCTTTAAGGAGATTAAATGTACACCGAATTCGCAGAAATTTATGACAGGCTGACAGAAGATGTTGACTATGCCGGATGGGCTGATTTTATAGAATCAGCCTTTCTTAAATTTGGGGAGAAGCCGGAGCGTATTCTCGAGCTGGGCTGCGGAACAGGAAATCTTACTCTGGAAATGGTCCGGAGAGGCTATGACATAATTGGACTGGACCTATCGGTGGATATGCTGGGATGTGCATCACAGAAAAGCCGTGAAGCAGGACAAAACATTCTCTTTGTTAACCAGGATATGAGGAAATTTGTGCTTCATGGTCCGGTGGATTCCATGATTTGTACTCTTGATTCCTTAAACTATCTGACCCGGCCGGGAGATCTTGAAAAGGTCTTCCGCCGGGTAAACCGTTATCTTCGCCCCGGAGGCTTGTTTATTTTCGATATTAACAGTGTATACAAGCTAAGGCGTTGGGTTCCTTCCCAGACCTTTTATGATCTGGGAGAGGAAATTACCTGGATATGGAACAGTACATATAACAGGCAAACGAAAGTCACCGGTTTCGAGCTCACCTTTTTTGTCCGTGAGGAAAACGGAAGCTATAACCGTTTTGAAGAGTTCCATGAAGAGCGGGCTCATGGCCATAATGAAATTAAAAGAGCACTCAAGGCGGCGGGGCTTACCCGTCTGGCAACCTTTGAGGATCATTCCTTCCAAAAGCCCGGGAGACGCACAGAGAGGCTTTCCTATATTGTACTGAAAGAGGATTAGTCTCAATTGGAACGTGACTTTAGCCGGGGGCAGGCATTAAACCCTATGGCCTGGAGTGTTAGATTCCAGGATTCCAAATTGAAAAATAAGCTGTCTGGAAAACTTGTGTGAATTAAGATATAATAGTGAGGTCGCAAATGAGGACAATGGAGCCCACCCGGCTATAAGCCGCTTAATGGGACTACGGAGGGAATTTCGTTGGGAAGAAGAGAAGCCCGTGAGAACGCAATGAAATTGCTGTATCAGGTGCAAATACAAAAGGACGATACCCAGGAACAGCTGGATCGTTTTCTTGAGGAACAAAATATTGGGGAAGCAAAGGACAAGGATTACTTAATTGGAGTAGTCAACGGTGTCCTTGGCGCCCAGGAAGAGCTGGATGCTCTTATAGCGAACCATGCCAAGGGTTGGACCGTACAGCGTATGCCCAAGGTGGATCTTGCCATCATGCGTCTTAGTGTCTATGAGATGAAATACCGTAAGGATATTCCTCCCAATGTTTCAATTAATGAAGCGGTGGAGCTGGCTAAGAAATATAGCAGTGAGCAATCCCGGGTTTTTGTCAATGGTGTCTTGGGCAAGGTTTGGGCTGAGCTTGATGAATCAGCCAAAACCTAAAGCGTGCTATGCCCGCAACCCAACTGGAGAGAGGCGCCGATAGAAATTCTTGTTTTTTATTGACGTTTATCAACGATAAGGTACTAATTCCCGGAGGCTCTATGTTGGAAAATAAAAGTCTGACCGTATCTCAACTGACAGGATATATTAAGCAGCTTGTGGACAGAGACAGGCTGCTTTCTCATGTTTGGGTAATTGGTGAAATATCCAATTACAAGCTTCACTCCTCAGGCCACATGTATTTCTCCCTTAAGGACGAGGAAGCCGTGGTTAAATGCGTCATGTTCCGCTCTCATGCCATACGGCTTAAATTCAGGCCGGAGGAGGGGATGCGGGTTCTTTTGAAGGGAAGGGTATCCGTTTATGCTCCGGGTGGAACCTATCAAATCTATGGCGAGGAAATGTCACCTGACGGAACCGGAAGCCTTTACATGGCCTACGAGCAATTAAAAAACAAGCTTGAGGAGCTGGGGCTGTTTGATGCTTCCAGGAAAAAGCCCCTCCCTTTTTTGCCCCGGTCCATAGGTATTATTACCTCGCCCACCGGCGCAGTTATAAGGGACATGGCCCATGTGCTCAACAGGCGTTATACCAATGCAAGAGTTATTGTTTATCCTTCGGCGGTTCAAGGGCCGGAGGCGTCCCGAAACCTTATCCGTGGCCTGCAATGCTTTAACCGGCTGAAAAACGTAGACGTTATCGTATTGGCCAGAGGAGGCGGCTCTCTGGAGGATTTATGGCCCTTTAACGATGAGGGCCTGGCCTACGCCATTGCTCAGTCGGAAATTCCTGTTGTATCGGCAGTGGGGCATGAAACCGATTACACCATCGCCGATTTTGTAGCGGATTTGAGGGCGCCCACACCATCGGCGGCAGCGGAGCTTATCATGCCGGAGAAAGCACAGGTGGCGCAAGGGCTGAAAAATACAGAGAGGCGGCTTGTTCAAGCGCTTATAAGCGGTCTTGGCAGAGAGCGGCTCAGAGTTTTGAACCTTGCCAATGCCCGGAGCTTCACAAGGCCTTACGATGGAGTGAACCGGGAGCGCCAGCTTTTAGATACTCTGGAAATGCGGCTTGCCGGAAGCACAAGCCTCATGATTGAAAGAGCCAGAAGCCAATTGGGAGCACAGGCGGGAAAGCTTCAGTCCATGAGTCCCCTTGAGGTTTTAAAACGAGGGTATGCGGTGGCGGCTAAGGCCAATGGAACGGTTATTCGCACTGTCCGGGAGATAGAAGAGGATGAGACCCTGCGCATTACCCTGGCTGACGGGTGTGTGGAAGCAAAGGTAGTGGGACTGCCGGGGAAAAAGGATAATTAAGGATTGGGATTAGAAAGGGATGTGCCAATGGATAATAAAACACAACAGGCTTCAAAAGCCCCGGAGCTTACCTATGAGGAGGCTGTGGCTGAGCTGGAAAAAACCGTTATATTAATGGAAAAGGGTGAGCTGTCACTGGAAGCATCCCTTCTTGCCTTTGAAAAGGGTATTGGCCTGGTGCGGCTATGCGGAAAAAAGCTTGACGACATTGAAAAGCGTATGACCCTCCTTGTGGAAGGCAGGGGTGAAATAAAGGAAACGGATTTTAATGCTGAGGAGAATCTATGAGCTTTCGGGTGGAATTTAAAAAATACACGGAAACAGCTGAGAATTGGCTGAAAAAAGCACCGATTATTCAAAGCCAGACAGAACAAACCCTTAAAAATGCCATGGAATACAGTCTTCTGGCAGGCGGAAAGCGTTTGCGCCCGGTTTTATCCCTGGCCGTATGCGACATGCTTAAGGGAGATCCCCGGGAGGTTATGCCTTTTGCCGGGGCGTTGGAGTTTATTCACACCTATTCCCTTATTCATGACGATCTGCCCTGCATGGACAATGATGATTTCAGGCGGGGAAAACCCACAAGTCACAAGGTTTTTGGAGAGGCTATAGCGGTATTGGCCGGAGACGCCCTTTTAAATGCTGCCTATGAGATTCTTTTCAGAGCGATTCAGGAGGGAGCCGTACCCATATCCCGAAAGGTAAAGGCAGCGGAAATTATCGCTGAAGCAGCGGGCGGACTGGGGATGGTCGGCGGTCAGGTTATTGATCTTGAATCGGAAAATAAACAAATTGATTATGGCCGGCTGTGTACCATGCATAAAAAGAAAACGGGGGCGTTGATCCGCGCTGCCGTTCAGTCTGCAGCCGTTTTGTGCGCAGCGGATGAAAAACTGGTAGGAGCGCTCACCTCCTATGCGGAAAATATTGGCCTTGCATTTCAAATAAAGGATGATATTCTGGATTTCGAGGGACTAAGCTCCGTTGTGGGCAAACCGCTTGGAAGCGATTCCAAGAATAACAAATCCACTTTTGTCACTTTATTGGGTATGCAAAGTGCCAAGGAGCTGCTCAAAAAGACAGAGGAAGCGGCAGTTCAAAGCCTGAGCGGTGTTTCAGGGGGAGAATTCCTAATCCGGATGGCAGCCTTTATTGCAGAGAGAGAAAAATAGACAAAATCACCGGCCCGGCATTAAGAAGAAGTCGGGACGGATGTGGGGGAGAGATTAGACGTGTCGTTTTTTGAAGGGATTTTAAGTAATCGTGCCATTGTGCTTCCGGTGTTTTCATGGTTCCTTGCGCAATTTTATAAGTTTGTCTATCATTTTATCAAGCATCGGAAAATCGACTTTAGAAAGATAGTCAGCTCCGGAGGAATGCCCAGCTCCCATAGCTCCATTTCGGTCAATATGGCCACTGTACTGGGGATGGAGTATGGCTTTGATTCAGGCTATTTTGCTGTAGCCACCGTATTCTGCTTTATTGTCATGGCTGACGCGGCAGGCGTTCGCAGGGCAGCAGGCAAGCAGGCGGAGGTTTTGAACAAGCTGGTATATTCTTCAAAGGATATTAAGCTTGATAAGGAGCTTAAGGAGCTTTTAGGCCATACGCCCCTGCAGGTGATAACCGGGGCGCTGCTGGGGATTGCTGTGGCTATCCTGTTTGCATAATTCATTAAAGTTATGTATAATATTTTCTTATAAACCACTAAAGGTGACGTTCACAGGCAGCTTGCCTCTTACCGGCGTGCACAAAAAGAACGGCTACTTGCTTGGAGTGCCGGAGGATATCGGCGGAGTGTGTTTTGATGGCCGATTCCGGTAAAATAGACATCTTGAGGGGCGCACTGCATTGTACTGCGGTATGGCGCCCCTTTATAAGCGAAGGCAATTCTTGGTTCCCTGGACATAAAGCACTGGCCGCGGCACCTCAGGCCGACAGGAATCTTTAGATATAAGCGGGGGAGTTATAAACTTTGAACGAAGAAGATCTCAAAAAAATAAGCGGAATGCTTGGCGCCGTTTCATGTCCTAATGATTTGAAGGCTTTTAACAAACGGGAGCTGGAGCAGCTTGCAGGGGAAATTCGGGAGTTTCTTTTGAGAACCGTTTCCGAAACCGGAGGCCATGTTGCATCCAATTTGGGGGTTGTGGAGCTCACCCTGGCACTGCATAAGGTTCTGGACTCCCCGCAGGATAAAATTATCTGGGATGTAGGGCACCAGACCTATGTGCATAAAATACTTACCGGCCGGAAAGAAGCCTTTAATACGTTAAGACAACTTGACGGCTTATCAGGCTTTCCGAAAACTCAGGAAAGCCAGCATGATATATTTAACACCGGTCACAGCAGCACCTCCATCTCTGCGGCATTGGGCATGGCCCGTGCCAGGGATTTAAAGGGTGAAAAGCATACTGTAGCCGCAGTCATAGGTGACGGAGCCCTGTCGGGGGGAATGGCGCTGGAGGCCTTGAATGACGCGGGTATGTCCCGCACCAACCTGTTAATAGTTCTTAATGACAACGGTATGTCCATCGCACCCAATGTAGGCGGCCTGTCCCGCTATTTAAGCAAGATCCGTTCCCGGCCTCTTTATTATAAAACCAGGGAATCGGTTCAGGATTTGGTGGACAGGATGCCCCGGGGTGGCAAGCGTGTTCGGCGCGCTCTTCATAAAATAAAGGCTGTAATGAAAAGCTTGCTGGTTCCGTCCATGTTTTTTGAGGATTTGGGCTTTCGCTATTTTGGCCCCATAGACGGCCATAACCTATCCGAAATGATTATGGTGCTGAGGCAGGCCAAAACCATGAAGGGCCCCGTTTTAGTTCATGTAGCCACCGTTAAGGGAAAGGGCTATAAATATGCGGAGGAGCAGCCCTCTGCATTCCATGGCATTGCTCCTTTTGAGCCTGAAACCGGCAAGGTGAAAAAAAAGGCAGGGGGAAATTACTCCACTGTCTTTGGTAATAAGCTCTGCGCCATAGCCCAGGAGGATAAGGACGTGGTGGCCATAACCGCTGCCATGCCTGACGGTACGGGTTTAAGCCCCTTCAGGCAGAGCTACCCGAAACGCTTTTTTGATGTGGGCATTGCTGAGCAGCATGCCGTCACTTTGGCCGCAGGCCTTGCCGCAGGTGGTGTCAAGCCTGTAGTGGCTATATATTCCACCTTCCTTCAAAGAGCTTATGATCAAATACTTCATGATGTGGCCCTGCAAAGGCTAAGAGTTATTTTAGCCATTGACCGGGCGGGAATTGTAGGAGACGATGGTGAGACCCATCAGGGCATTTATGATGTGGCCTTTCTCTACACCATTCCTCATGTGGATATACTGGCTCCTGCTTCACCGGGAGAGCTTGAGCGCATGCTTGAGTATGGCCTTAAAGCCCATGACGGCCCTCTGGCTATTCGCTATCCCCGGGGCTCGGGTTTTGAGCACGAGGGGACGGATAAACCCCTTGTTTACGGCAAGAGCGTGGTATGCCGCCAGGGCAGGGATATAACCCTTATAGGTGTTGGCCCCATGCTCAGCCACGCCCTTGAAGCCGCGGATATTCTAAAAAAGGAAGGACTTTCCTGTGAGGTTATCAACCCCCGCTTTCTTCGGCCGCTGGATGAGCCGGGAATCCTGGCTTCATCCATTAAGACCGGTTGCGTTTTAGTGATTCAGGATGTTCTTGAGGAAGGCGGTTTTGGAAGCGCGGTTTTAAATCTTTTGAATAAAAAAGGGCGGCTGTCTGCGGGTGCCGTATTGGGGCTTCCCAATGAAGGCATTCCCCAGGGTGACCGAAGCCTTATATTCAAAAAGTACGGTCTTGATCCTGAGGGAATTGCCTCAAGAGCCCGAAGGCTATACAGGGAAGGGGAAAGGGCGAAAAAGGAGGGTTCTGCCCCAATAGGGGTAAGAACGGTTCAGAGACCCAGAAAAGTGCAGGCTGAAGCCAGTGGAATAAGTACCGGTATTTACGGCAAGGAAAGCAGTGGTAAATAAATGGCAAAGGAACGGCTGGATGCTCAGCTATTGGGCAAAGGCTTTTTTGACAGCATAGAAAAGGCTCGGGGGGCCATTATGGCAGGGCTTGTTTTTGTTAACGGCCAGAGAGAGGACAAGCCCGGTTCCGTTTTTGGTCCGGACTGCAAGTTTGAAATTAAAGGCAATACCCTGCCCTATGTAAGCAGGGGCGGGTTAAAGCTGGAAAAGGCGGTAAAGGCTTTCGGCCTTGTTTTGGAAGGGGCTGTTTGCGTGGATGTGGGAGCATCCACAGGGGGCTTTACGGATGTCATGCTTAAAAACGGCGCTCAAAAGGTCTATTCTGTGGATGTGGGCTATGGTCAGCTGGCCTGGGAGCTCAGACAGGATCCCCGGGTGGTTTGTATGGAGCGTACCAATTTCCGTTATGTTACCAAAAAGGAAATTGAGGATCCCCTGGATTTTGCCTCTGCCGATGGCTCTTTTATTTCCCTTAAAAGAATTCTGCCTCCGCTGACGTCACTTTTAAAAGAGGGCGGGCGGGCAGTCTGCCTTATAAAACCTCAGTTTGA
This sequence comes from Bacillota bacterium, assembly GCA_023446675.1. Lineage (GTDB taxonomy): Bacteria > Bacillota > Clostridia > DSM-8532 > DSM-8532 > DTU059. The sequence continues at coordinate 7,711 of JAEXPO010000506.1, forward strand.
GGCTCCCCGGGGCAAGGTTGGGAAAAAAGGTGTTGTCCGGGATCCTGAAGTACACGTAGAGGTTATTCGGGATATTATGGATGAAGCGGAAAAGCTTGGATTTCTGGTTAATGGCCTTTCCTTTTCTCCCATTACCGGGCCGGAGGGGAATATTGAATACCTGTTGTACCTTGTTCACAGCCCTGGTGCAATGAAGGAGAATTTACAACCTAACGGGTTAAAGGAGTCCCAAACGGATACGGGTTCTTCCTCTTCCGGACGGCCCTGTGCGGAAGAAACGGTAAATGCAGCACAAAAAGCCCTTAAAGGGGATGAGCAAAGGGATTGATATGTGCCTGTATTGTGGGGTTCAGAGCTTTCCGGGCAGAACTTCCTTAAGCTCCTCCACGTCCCGTGCGTG
>JAEXPO010000550.1 GCA_023446675.1 Bacillota bacterium
ATGTTCATCCACTGGGGACTTTATGCCATTCCCGCCAGAGGCGAATGGCTCCGTTCCAATGAAAAAATATCCGTGGAGGACTATCAAAAGTATTTTGATGCCTTCGATCCCGTAAATTACAATCCCAGGGCCTGGGCCAAGGCAGCCAGGGAAGCAGGCATGAAATATGCGGTGCTCACAGCCAAGCATCATGACGGTTTCTGCCTTTTCGACTCCAAACTCACGGAATACAAGGCTACCAACACCAAAGCCGGCAGGGATTTGGTGCGGGAATACGTGGAGGCTTTTCGTGAGGAAGGCTTAAAGGTGGGACTTTATTATTCCCTTCTGGACTGGCATCATCCCGATTACCCCGCCTACGGTGATCGCTGCCACCCCATGCGTGACAATGAAGCCTTTAAGGATAAGCCCCGGGATTTCAACCGCTATCTGGATTATCTCCATGGTCAGGTTCGGGAGCTTTGTACAAATTACGGAAAATTAGATATTTTATGGTTTGATTTTTCCTATGAAAACATGAGCGGTGAAACCTGGCGCGCAACCGAGCTCATGGCTGCCATCCGCTCCCTTCAGCCTGATGTGGTGGTGGATAACCGTCTGGGAGCCAGCGGCGAAGGCCACGGTGGTATAAAAAGCCTCAACCCTTCCGTCTATGCAGGAGATTTTGCCTCTCCGGAGCAAATTATTCCCGCCGAAGGCATTACCGACGAGGCAGGCCATTCCATTCCCTGGGAGGCCTGTGTCACCATGAATAATCATTGGGGCTACTGTGCCGTCGACAAGCTGTACAAGACTCCCAAGCTCATTATCCGCAAGCTGGTGGAGTGCGTCAGCAAGAACGGCAATCTTCTTATTAATGTGGGGCCCAACGCCAAGGGTGAAATTCCGGAGGAATCCCTGGCCATTATGAAAGCCCTCGGCAACTGGATGGATAAGAACGGCGAAAGCATTTACGGCTGCGCAGGCGCATCCTTCCCCAAGCCGGAGTGGGGCTATTTTACCCAGAAGGGAAGCACCCTTTACGCCCATATTTATGACGGTAATATCGGTGCGCTGCCCCTTGCGGGAATGAAGGGAAAAATTAAGAGCGTCCGTCTGGTGTCCGACGGTTCGGAAATAAGGCTTCTCAATGCCTGGAATACAAAAGCCTTTCCTCATGACGAGTTTATTAACTTCGGCCCGGAGGATTCAGGCACCTATGCCCTTCCCGATGATACGGACACAGTGGTGGCCCTGGAGCTTATTTAATAAGACGGCCCGGCTCCACATGCTTTTCCGCCTCCTCCTCAGTAAGGCCCATGGTCATCAAAAGCTCTATTAAGGCCTTCTTTTGGGCAAACAGAGCCTGATTTTGGTTGCCGACAATTTCAGCGTATGCGTTAAGAAGAGCCTGCTGCTGAGTATTAATTCTCTCCCAATGCCCCTCTATGGCAACAGGATCCCGAGTCCAAAGGACCATTTGAGAGGACAGAGAATTGAGTGAGGGCAGAAAGCGGGTTCTAAACTCCTCCAGTGCCGATTCGTCCACCGGGAGCAAAAGGTCGCAGACACCCAGATAGAGGGCCTCCTTTGCCAGAACCCACAAATCCCGGTTAATGGTGACAACACGCTTTTTCTCCGAAAGCTCCAGAGAACTGTCAGGACCAAGCAGAAAGGAAAGGGACGTCAACAATTCCTGCCGTCCCTGCGCCTCTGTTTCCCCATAGCTGCCAATGGCCTTTAAATCAGCCGCTTTAATTTGAGTGGAGGAAAGCTTATCCACAAGCTCCTGAGGGACGGGACAGCCCTGGGCGGCAGACTTATTGAGAGCCTCTTGGGCATATTCCAGTTCCAGCTTTAACCAATTGCAGAGCTTAAACCTTGAACCGGGATACCGCTGACTGAAGCTCGTCGGCAAGGGAAGCTAAACCCTGGCTGGCCGATGCAATTTCCTCATAGGAGGCCAGCTGCTGTTCGGCAGCGGAGGACACGGTTTGGGCCTCCAGCTCTCCGGCCTTGCCCAAGCTTTCAACGGTATTAATGAAGCTTACCAGCTCATGGCCCTCCTGGGTCATGCTCTCAATGGAGTCTGTAATACTGCGTATTTCCCCGGAGAGCTTTTCCACTGACCCGGCTATACCCTTGAAAAATTCTTCCGAGGCGGATACATGGCCGATGCCGGATTTAACGCCGAGCGCCTCCTCCTCAGAGGCCTTAACGGTCTTGTCCATACTGTCACGGCTTTTTTCTATGAGCTGGCGAATTTGCTGTGCAGCCAGCTTGGCTTCCTGTGCCAGCTTCCTTACCTCATCGGCTACAACTGCGAAGCCGGTGCCGTTTTCACCTGCTCTGGCAGCCTCTATGGCGGCATTAAGGGACAGCAAATTGGTCTGTGCGGCAATCGCCGTAATAAGATCCACAATACGGAAGATTTCTTCAAAATCCGACTTGAGTAATAAAATGAGTGCTTGAACATTATCGGCGGAGCGTCCTACCTCCACCATCTGTCCCATGGCATTCTTTACCACTTCAAGCCCCTTGAGGGAGGCTTCCGCGGTTGTGTCGGACAGAAGATCTGCTTCCTGGGAGGACTGGGTAATCCGGTCCAACCCTCTCATAATTTTACCGGCTCTCTCGGTTAGGTCCTTAAGCGATTCCATCTGCGTTTTTGTTCCGCGGGCCATGGTGTTTATGGAGTCGGCAATCTGATTGGCTGCTGAAGCCGCTTCCTCGGATATGGCCGTGAGCTCCTGGCTGGAGGAGGCCACCTGCTGGGTTTCCAGCACCACCGTTCCCATTAGCTCCTTGAGCTTGCTGCGCATTATTTGAAGGGCCTGGGAAGCCTGTCCCAGCTCGTCCCTGGAATTTATTGCTTTACCCGAGTCCGTTAAATCACCCTCGGCCATTTTCATGCATTCTTCCTTAAATAACGTAAAGGGCTTGCTGAACATCCGGCTTACACCAAAGATAACAAGGGTAGCGAGAAGCGAGCAGGCTAAGAGTATCCACAAAAGAAGGATTGAAAGCTCCGCTAAAGCACCCTCAGCCATGGCCACAGGCACGGTGACAAGAAAGACCCAGGTTCTGCCTCCGGCTAAGGTAATAGGCGTAAAGGTCCCCTTATAAATCTCTCCGTTAAGATTTCTGTAATTGCCCCGGATTTGGCTTTTTGTTTGAAGGCTCTCCGCAAAAAGAGCATTTAATGCCGGATCCAGCATTTTACCTCCGGCAGCCAGCTCCTCGTACAGGGTATCCTCAGACAGGTTAAGCTTACCTACTGCTTCAGGCAT
>JAEXPO010000585.1 GCA_023446675.1 Bacillota bacterium
ATCCGCCACTCAGGCGACTGTTTTGATGGTTGGGCTGGTGGTGGCAGGCATGATTCTTGCCATTCTTATCGGATTGTTTATCTCCAATATTATAGCCAATCCCGTAAGAAAAATGATGGATGCTGCCGACAAGCTGGCCGTAGGGGATATTAATGTTAACGTAAAGGCGGACACAAAGGATGAAATCGGCAACCTTATGCGCTCCTTTGCCGCCATGGTGGACAATATCAGGGAGCAGGCCTTCACTGCGGAGCGAATCGCATCCGGTGACTTGAATTTGGACGTTAAGGTTAAGTCGGGAGAGGATCTTCTGGGTCAGAAGCTTAAGGAGCTTGTAGACCAGAACAATGAAGTGCTGAGCAATATCAATTCGGCCTCCGAGCAGGTTTCTATCGGCGCCAGGCAGGTGTCCACCTCCAGCCAGGCCCTGTCCCAGGGCTCCACGGAGCAGGCCGGTTCCATTGAGGAAATTACAGCCTCCATAGAGCAAATTGCCGCACAGACGAAGCAAAATGCGGACAATGCCACCAATGCCAATACCTTTGCCTCCGAAGCCAGAGAAAAAGCGGAGCAGGGTAACCGGCGCATGCAGGAAATGCTTGTGGCCATGGCGGAGATTAATGATGCCTCCAACAATATCTCCAAAATTATAAAGGTAATTGATGAAATCGCCTTCCAAACCAATATACTGGCCCTGAATGCTGCAGTAGAAGCCGCAAGGGCAGGGCAGCACGGCAAGGGCTTTGCCGTTGTTGCGGAGGAAGTACGCAATCTGGCCGCCCGTTCGGCTAATGCGGCCAAAGAGACCACCAGCATGATTGAGGGGACTATTGTGAAGGTGGGTGCGGGAACCAAAATTGCCAACGAAACCGCTGCCGCCCTGGATCAAATTGTGGGCGGGGTGGCCAAGGCCGCTGAGCTGGTAAGCGATATTGCGTCTGCTTCCACCGAGCAGGCAGGGGGCATCAGCCAGATTAACACCGCCATCAATCAGGTTGCCCAGGTGGTACAAACCAATTCAGCCACATCGGAGGAAACCGCTGCCGCAAGTGAAGAGCTTTCGGGCCAGGCCGAGCTTCTTAAGGAGATGGTAGGGAAGTTCAAGCTCAGAGAAAAGCAGCAGTATGTACAGAGAATGTCCGGGCCCTCCCTTACACCGGAGATGCTCAAGGCCTTGGAGGAAATGGTAGCTAAAAAGCAGGCGGACGCTTCCTTCAAGGAACCCCAGGGCAGCCGCAAAGAACACAAAAAAGCAGGCGCAATACAAATTGATATGGATGACAGGGATTTTGGAAAATACGTATGATAGAGATTCAACAGGATGAGTTTGGTCTCTTGTCGGACTTTATGCTCAGGCAGTTTGGCATTTGCCTTAAGGATGAAAAAAAGACCCTTGTCAACGGAAGGCTTCAAAATATCCTGTTAAACGGCGGGTTTAAGAGCTTTTCCGAGTATCTGGAGCATGTCTTTACCGATAAAACGGGGAAAAGCCTTGTTACCTTGGTGGACAGGCTGACCACGAATCACACCTTTTTTATGAGGGAAAAGGATCATTTTGAGTATTTTCAGAGGCAGGTGCTGCCCTGGATAATGAAAACCTTCCCGGAAAAGGATATGCGGCTTTGGAGCGCGGGGTGTTCCAGCGGAGAGGAACCCTATACTCTGGCCATGCTTGTAAGGGAATACCTGGGAGACAAAAAAAGAGAGTGGGATACCGGTATCCTGGCAACCGATCTCTCAACCCGGGTTCTGGAAAAGGCGCAAAAGGCCATTTATTCGGAGGAGGCAGTGAGCCTCCTCCCAAAGGCCTACCTTACCAATTATTTTGAAAGAGTGGACAGGGAGTCCTACCGTATTTGTGAAAATATTCGCAAGGACGTTATTTTAAGGCGCTTTAACCTCAATAATGTGGAATTCCCTTTCAGGCGAAAATTCCATGTCATCTTTTGCCGCAATGTGATGATCTATTTTAATCAGGAGGCAAAAAATGAGCTGATAAGGAAATTTTACGACCTTACAGAACCGGGAGGCTATTTGTTTATAGGCCACAGTGAATCCCTGGACAGGGACAGGGTGGGCTACAGCCTTGTTATGCCTTCTGTATACCGAAAGCCCACCCTTAGGGGGTGTTACTCTTGAAACCGTCACTCATGCAAAAGCTTACTCTTTTTCAGACAGAGTAAGAGAAAAACCTTCCTCGGCATACTGAAAAAGTAAATCCTTGGCGCCTGTGCAGGCCATAAGATCGGCCCGGGCTTCCCGGATAAGCCCGGCATCCCTTTCACTGAGAGTTAAGGTTAGAGCGGGAAGAGGTTCCTTCATGGAAAGCCCCCGCTCTGTTTTATATTTTCGGGCTTCGAATAAAACAGCTTTCACCTGGTTGCCAAAGTTTAAAAGATTTTCCTCTCCTTGCACTCCGTTTTCCACAATACCCATGGGGAACTCTTCCTGAGAGGTTTGAAACCAGCGGGTGAGGTGAAGGGACGGGCTCGTCTCCTGCTTTTGATAATAGGACAGGTAAATGTGTTCAGTCATGTGGGGAACAAAAGGAGCATAGAGCCTTAATATCCCTTGAAATACCAGGTAAAGCGCCTTGTGAGCCGATGAAGCCGAGGGGTTGGGCAATGGGGTGGCCTGGTCCTTTGGCTCCTTGTAGGCATAGAGCCTTTCCTTTACAAGCTCCAGATAGGTATCGCAATAATCCTTCCAGAAGAAGGTGTCAATCTCCTGTCTTGCCGACCCAACCTCATAGGCATCAAGAAGGGCTGCGGCTTTACGCTCAGTCTCGCGGAACCGGGCTATAATCCAGGCATCGGAGGGGGATAGGGCCGATGGGGGAGAATTTTTTGCCTCCTTAGCAGAAAAGTCTTCCAGGTGGAAAAGGGTGAACCGGGCCGCGTTCCAAAGCTTAGTTAAAAAACGTGAGGCAATCTTCAAATCCTCTTCGGCAAAAAAGGTGTCCGTACCAAGCTTGGAGGAGGCGGACCAGTACCTCAGCACATCGGCAGAATGGCGGCTGACAAGGGCATCGGGGCTTTGAGAGCCGTTTCCTTTGGACTTGCTTATTTTTTCGCCCTTTTTGGCCAGGACAAAGCCGCAAATCATAAGATCCTTCCAGGGGAGTCGTCCGGTATGGTAGAGGCTTTTAACGATGGTGTAGAAGGCCCAGGTGCGTATAATTTCATGGGCCTGGGTGCGCAGGCTCATGGGAACAAGCTCCCCGGTAAAATCCTCCGGCTCGCCCCAGTGGCTGTTTATAAAGGGGGTAAGGGAGGAGGTGGCCCAGGTATCCATAACGGCGGACTCAGGCAAAAAGCCGGTATGGCCGCAGGTGCAGGAGGCATGGGGAGGCGTTTCCAGAGGATTTACGGGCAAATCCTCCTCACGGGCGAACAGAGGCTTTCCGCAGCTTTCGCAATAC
>JAEXPO010000073.1 GCA_023446675.1 Bacillota bacterium
AAAATTGCGGACCAAAAGACCGGCCTGACCACCGAAGTAAATGAAGCGGGCTTTCCACTTATGCAAAGTCATTTGGAAGCCTTTTTAAGCAAATTGGAAGCACTCTGTGTGCAATTAAAAGCCTCCTGTCTGGCTTTAAGCGGCGGCATACCTCCTGAAACGGATACAGGGATTTATTCCCAGATTATCTCAAGAATGAAAACTCTCGGGGTACAGGTGGTGCTGGATGCCGACGGAAAGCCTTTAAAGGAAGGGGTTAAGGCAACCCCCTTTGCAATAAAGCCCAATATTCATGAGCTTTCTGTTCTTGCAGGAAAGCCCATTGAGTCGGAGGCTGACGCTATAGAACAATGCAGACAGCTTTTAAGCCAAGGCATACAGTGGATAGGTGTTACACTGGGAGAAAAAGGGGTTTTGCTTGCCGGACGGGAAGGCTTCTACCGTGCACATCCTTTTCCAATACATCCTTTAAGTACCACCGGAGCAGGGGATGCGGCACTTGCCGCCTTTCTCTACGGGCTCTCAAAGAATTTAGACGGTGAAGCCCTGGCTGCAATCATGACCTGCGGCGGAACCCTGGCAGCACAAAAGCCGGGAACAGCCGCCTGCACCGAAGAGGAGCTGCTGCAGAATTTGCACCGGGTAAAGGCGGAGAAGCTTAACCTGTAGACCCATGGATACCTATGATAGTGTCACACCGTGCATCGGGCAGAGCTTTCCCTTGGCTGCCCGCTCTTTTTCTGCTAAAAAATCTGATGGAACCGTAATGCTCCTATTCCTCATTTCGCCTCTGGGATAACACCTGAAAAAGTAACAGATGAAAAAGCAAGGGGGGAGTCTGCATCGGACAGTACAATGTCCTGTAATGAAATCTAGTTAAACAGCAAGTTTTTTTAAATCATAGAGCAGCAGCAAATTGGTATAATCTCCGTTTAGACATAGGATAATCATAAGAAGATAAAGGGCCGTTTCATGTCAGATTTGAGGCAAAGTGAAAGTTTTATTGCCTGGAAAGGCTGTTAGAAAGTATAATGAGATTGTTTGCGTAATGACTTAACCTTGTGAGTCAAGTTAAATTATGATTTTGAATGATCCTTTTCAGTAAACCTTATTCGGAGGTTATAAAGTATGGGTAGATTATTTGGCACTGATGGTGTCAGAGGTGTTGCGAATACGGAGCTTACAGGAGAGCTTGCCTACGCCCTGGGGCGTACAGGGGCTTTTGTCCTGGCAAGTGAGACAAGGCATGTGCCTAAAATATTGGTTGGAAAGGACACACGCCGTTCGGGAGATATGCTTGAAAAAGCGCTGGTCGCAGGCATTTGCTCCACCGGTGCCGAGGCTGTTCTGGCTGGGTTTATTCCTACTCCTGCCATAGCTCATCTTGTTCGGGCGCATCAGTTTGATGCCGGGGTAGTTATCTCCGCATCGCATAATCCTGCTGAGTTTAATGGCATTAAATTCTTTAATTCGGAAGGCTATAAGCTTTCCGATGCCCTTGAGGATCGCATTGAGGCCCTTATTAAGAGCGGAGGCAGTGAAATTCCAAGCCCAACCGGTGAACAGTTGGGGATTGCTACGGAGCTGACCTCGGCTGTAACCGAATATGTCGATTTTGCCTGTTCCACTGTGGAAGGGGATTTAACCGGGCTTTCCGTTGCCATTGACTGTGCCAACGGCGCAGCCTATAAAACCTCTCCCGAGGCACTTAAAAAACTGGGTACAAAGCTTTTTGTAATGGAGAATACGCCTGACGGACTCAATATCAATAAAAACTGCGGCTCAACCCATCTTGACAGACTGAAAGCCTTTGTTCTGGAAAACGGCTGTGATGTGGGCCTGGCTTTTGACGGAGATGCCGACAGAGTTCTGGCCATAGACGAAACCGGAGCTATGGTGGACGGAGATCAGATTATGGCTATCCTTGGGCTTGGTATGAAGCGGCAGGGCCAGCTTAAAAACAATACCATTGTGGCTACCGTTATGAGCAATCTCGGCTTTGATATCCTTTGCCGCAATGAAGGAATAAACCTTTTAAAGGCAGCGGTGGGGGATCGCTATGTGCTTGAAAAAATGATTGAAGGTGATTTTGTCATCGGCGGGGAGCAATCGGGACATATCATTCTGAAAAGCCACAATACCACAGGTGACGGACTGGTTACCGGGCTCAAGCTGCTTGCGGAGCTTAAGGCATCGGGACGGAAGCTTTCAGAGCTGGCCTCCATTATGGCCATTTTCCCTCAGGTTCTCGTAAATGCCCGGGTGAGCAATGCCAAAAAGCACGGGTATTTAAACGACGAGGTAATAGCCGGTGCATGCAAGGCCCTGGAGGACGCATTTCACGGAGAAGGAAGAGTACTCATTCGCCCGTCAGGTACAGAGCCGCTGGTTAGGGTAATGATTGAAGGGCGTGAGCAGGCGGTAATAACCCAAAAGGCGCAGGAGCTGGTGGATCTGATAGAGCAAAGGCTTGGCTGACATAAACAAGAGGAATATTCGCTTCATGAATGCCAGGTGTATGGGAATGGTGAGGCGTAAAAAGGATAGGTCAGGCACATAACAGAAGCAGGCTGCATAGGCTGTAAAGAACCCTGAAACAAAGGGTCAAAAGCCAGCAGCCTGCTCCTTTTTACCTGTGAATCAGAGTGCGGTTGGAGTAAGGAACAGAGCTGTCTTTTGAAGCTATTGAATCTTTACCGTCAATGGTATACAATGGTTGAGGATTAGGTTCAAACTGATGAGCTGGAGATTGGAAAAGAAGCTGCCAGGAAGGAGAGTTGAGGACAGGGCAGTAATAAAAAGCGCCAGGGCTGCACAAGTGTAAAAGCAAATGCAGTTGACGAGGAGAGGGAGGTTATCGATTTTTCGGCGGAAACCCTCCGGTGCACCACCATCGTAACGGTACAACAAAATCCTGCGGTAATGCAGGCAACAGAAGGTATCTAAGTGGTCTTTTCTTTATTCTCTCAAAATCAATCCGAAACAAAATTGAAAAACGGCAATACTAGCAGAAGTAAAAACCTGCTGAAAAGGGACCTGTTTTTGTGTTGCACAGTTTTGACTCTAAAACTCTAAAACGGATACCAAAGGCAGAGTAAGCAAAGCTTAATTACTAGTTTAGCTTTAATAAATGATGCCGTAGCTTCGTTAACGGAGTCTTTAAATCTGTGTGCATAAAGGCGCAGGTTTGTAGATCCAGCTGTTGGTGCCGTGTATTTAATCTACACTGAGACAGATTAATCAGATAATAAAAGTGTGATTTGAAGGGAGAATTCTATATATGTGTGGAATTGTTGGTTATATAGGAAAAAAGGACGTTACCCCGATTTTGCTGGAGGGTTTAAAAAAACTTGAATACAGAGGTTATGACTCGGCCGGCGTGGCCGTTTTAGCTCATGATAAAATAGATGTGGTAAAGGCCAAGGGCCGTCTTGCCGTACTTGAAGAAAAGCTGAATGCAAAGCCGGTTACCGGCAACATCGGTATCGGGCATACGCGATGGGCTACCCACGGGGAACCCAATGATGTAAATTCTCATCCTCATGTTAGCTTTAATCAAAAAATAGCAGTTGTTCATAACGGGATAATTGAAAATTACATGCAAATTAAAGATTTCCTAATGGGCAAGGGATATGTCTTTCAGTCTGAAACAGACACAGAGGTTATTGCGCATCTCATCCAGTACAATTATAAGGGTGATCTGGTAAAGGCCGTGATGGAAACGCTTAACGACGTAGAAGGAGCCTATGCACTGGGGGTTGTATGCACGGACTGCCCGGAGCGTTTTGTAGCTGCCAGAAAGGACAGTCCGCTCATTGTGGGCCTTGGCAGGGATGAAAACTTTATTGCTTCGGACATACCCGCTATTTTGGAATATACCCGTGACATATACATTCTTGAGGACAAGGAAGTAATCAACATAACCGCCGACAAGGTTGAGATTTATAATCTTTTGGGCGAAAGAGTCCAGCGTGACGTATTCCATGTGGACTGGGATGTTAAATCCGCGGAAAAGGGCGGCTATGAGCACTTCATGATGAAGGAAATGTGCGAGGAGCCTAACGTAATTAAAGCAACGATTAGTCCCCGCCTTCAGGACGGTCATGTTGTTTTTGATCCCTTTAAGCTCACTGAGGAGAAAATCAAGTCAATCGACAAAATTAACATTATTGCCTGCGGAACGGCCTATCACGCAGGTATGATTGGAAAATACGCCATTGAAAAGCTGGCGGGTATTCCTGTTGAGGTAGATGTGGCCTCCGAATTCCGTTATCGGGATCCCCTTGTCACTCCAAGCCAACTGACATTGGTAATCAGTCAGTCAGGCGAAACGCTGGATACCTTAATGGCCATGAGGGAAGCTAAAAAGAAGGGCTCCAGAACTCTGGCCATTGTCAATGTGGTAGGCAGCTCCATAGCAAGAGAAGCTGACGATGTCATCTACACCTGGGCGGGACCTGAAATCGCCGTAGCCTCAACCAAGGCCTACAATACCCAATTGTCCGCCCTTTACCTTTTGGCCTTCTACCTTGCGGAAAAAAGGGGAAGGATAGGGGAAGAAGAGCTTAAAGGCTTTATGGAGAATTTTAAGGCTCTGCCGGGACAGGTGGAAGATGTCCTCACTCAGCGGGAGATAATTCAGAAATTTGCCTATCAGCATTTCAATTCAAAAAGTGTTTTCTTTATAGGAAGAGGCCTGGATTACGCTCTTTCCATGGAAGGCTCCCTGAAGCTCAAGGAAATTTCCTAAATCCATTCGGAAGCCTACGCAGGCGGCGAGCTAAAGCACGGAACCATTGCCCTTATTGAATCAGGAACCCTGGTGGTTTGCCCTCTTACCCAGGATAGCCTTTTTGACAAAATGGTAAGCAATATCCGGGAAGTTAAGGCTCGTGGGGCGGTTGTTCTTGCCATTGCCTGCGAGAAACGGGCAGCGGAGGTTGAAAAGGTTGCTGACGCCGTGATTACAATTCCGGATGTAACGCCTCTTTTGGCACCGGCCGTTGCAGTAACGCCATTACAGCTTTTTGCCTATTATGTGTCTGTCATGAAGGGCAATGACGTGGATAAGCCCAGGAACCTGGCTAAAAGCGTTACGGTGGAATGAGAAAAGGGCTCTTCTCAATTCTCAAAGAGGCAAGGCTGCAAGGTTAAAGGGACAAAAACCTGATTCATGTGTAAAAGCCATCGGTGATGTTTATCCCAACGTCGTCTGATGGCTTTTATCAATGCTACATTTATTGCCGAGGCACATCTGAAATGATATCATTGTAAAGTATTACCATGGCTTTGGCAGCAGATGAAAATCTGGATGTAATGAGTGAAATCCAGATATAAGTTTGTTAATATGGATAAAAATATAATCGAAGGGGGTTTATATGGAAAAGCAAATAATTGATTTAATAAACCGAATTAAGACAACAACTAATCCTGGAATAATTGCTTCTGAAATCTCTCACCTTATTGTAGAAGCCTTGAGAGAAGAGAAAATTAGTCTTTATGAAGCATATATGCTTAATTACGAGTACATCAAATTCAATAGAATGTGGTACACTCAACCCGCATGGAGGGGATGGAGCCAGACTTCAAGATGTCTGGATATATTGAATCAGAAGTTATTAGCACACGTTTTTAATGAGGATATAACTGCTGACAGGATGAGAGAATGGGGTCTTGAAGCGTTTAAGCTTTCTAATGAAAAAAGAAAGCATTACATTATGGACAGGTATAATTTGTTTTTAAACGCAGAGGAACAGCCGCAGTTAATAAAAGAATTACTAAAGTATAGAAATAATTATAAAAAGTTAAGTTTTGATAATGGACCCTATCATACTGAGTCTTTTCCTTATGAATTTTATTCTCCGGAGGAAATCCTTTTAGATACATTCTCTAAGGACAGATATAAGGCAAGCATGAATATGAGTGAAGCTATAGAAGATCTCATCGTTGAAATAAATTTAGTATAAATCAGTATTATAGTGTCAGACGGGGTTTCTGCTTGCCCTTAACCGGTTGACCGGCAGAGGTAACTATTTTGGTAATACAAGTTATAACAGTTAATCCATTGGTAAATTTTCAGTTATTTTATGGAGGATACAATGCAAGAGAATAGTTCAATTACCCAAGCGACAGAGGAAGAAGCTCAGAAACGAGTTATTAAGGAGGGCAAGCGTTATCGACACTTTAAAGGTAAGGAATATTTGGTAATATACGTTGCAAAACATTCAGAAACAATGGAAGAAATGGTTGTTTATCAGGCTCTTTATGGAGAGCATGGCATATGGGTAAGACCTTTAGGTATGTTTTTGGAAAAAACCGAGGTTAATGAAAAATGGGTGTATAGGTTTGAAGAGATCAATGATTAATTTTGGGTTTTGAGGAAGCTTGACGTAGTCCACGGAAATGAGACTCGGGGTGTACGATAAGAGAGATAAATGTAAAAATAGAGAGTTAATCAAACAAATACTTTTTACGGACAAATTTCTATTTTCTGAAAATAATAGATTCTTTGCTATTACAAAGTGGTATCAAAGGGTATATAGCTTGAAGAAATTGAATATTGGGTTAACAGGGCTGAACAGAGATTTATAATCTTTGACAAGTAACTGGATTTATTTCTCTAATTGCGAGGTAAAAGTTAGATGAAATTTGAATATGGAAGCTTCACCTGTGATGTGGAAGTGTTTCGTAAAAATCAGGATCTTTTAATTCGTTTTTATAATAAATCGACAGAGCAAGATGAGGATGAAATTGTCAATCTGGTTATCGTAGACCCTGGTTATGGTTATCTTCTCCTTAAAATTAAAGGGGATGGGGGACTGTTAAGTGGTTATTTAGATGAGAATATATTTTCATCGGATGAATTGGTGGATGCCGCGATTGATTATATACAAAGTCTGCTCCCTTTATCAAAAAGCATATATATAGCCTATCATGTTAATCTTGTGAAAACGACAAGTTTTATCGAGTACAATGGTGAGTATTAGTTTCAATTCTCTAACAGTCATAATGCTGATATAAAGGATTTCCAATGGAAGTCAGTAAAGCTGTCCTGGTCTTCCCTTTTCGGATTTTCTTAAGCATTTAGATAAGCATCGGAGTCCGCAGAACAAAGCTTATAAATATATTTTTGCATGAAAGAGGTTATTTATGAGTACTACCTTTGAGGTTTATCCAGGTATGAGCGAGATTCCATCTTTTAAGCAAGTTGTAAATCTGTCCAATGAAAGATTGAAGGCGTACTTGTCTTCAATTCATGTTCATGCAGATATTGCTGTAAATGTAGAGTTGCGGGAGTGCATGACAAATAAGGTACTTCATTTGGACTTAAAAAAGCCCTTCACATTTGAGTATACCCATTATGCCTGGTTTACAGTTGGTGCCGAAATGGGAGGCAGTGATGCCTATTTTCGCAAGCTGTATGAATTGGACAAGGATGTATGGGAGGCTGAGCTTGCAAGCAACATGAGGGCTAAAGCCATGGAAAATCATATTCAGGATAGTCTGAAGCTGGGCTATTACTGGTATTTTAGAAGGTCAGTGGGACAGCCCGCAATGGTTAATCTTACATATGGAATAATTGCCGCATCCCTTGCCCAGCTTACAAAAGGATTTGTTTTCACAGAAGATGGGGCATGGGAATATAGAAAATTTCCAACAACAGCCGAAGATTTTTTTAACTGGTATTTCATACCCGAGCTGTCAGGTTACGAAAATGACAGAAACTGGTCACGGGAATGTATTTCGGAAATAATTCAGAGATATGGAGCTATAGGCTAAATTATACAAAATGGAAGTTGTAAACCCAGTGTAAAACTATGGGAAGCCATTAAGGCTATATAAGTATATTTCATTGAATAAATAACGAAGCTAAATATAATAAAATTGATGAGTGAATGAATTAATAAGTGGGGTTATAATGTTTTCCGATTCGATTAACACCGTAGATGAGGCTGAAATCTATTTTAAATCCATGGGATGCATGCATTTTCATATGCTTCGGGAATACCCTCAAAGGTATGATGAATATAAACGGCTTAATATATCTAAACAACAGGAAATACAATGGACCGAGGAAAGCTTTAACAACTATTATGATGCTGTTATAATGGAAAAAAGCGACGCAGTTCTTTGGGTTGTTCACAGTAATATGGCGAACTTAACTGCACAATTAAAAAGTGAAAAGCTTTTACTTAAGATGCTGGAAACGACGCAATTTATTCGTGACAAAGTTCATCAGAAAGAAAAGGTTATCGTCTCCGAAACCATTAATGGAAGAGCTCATAGAAAGCTGCGAAGCGGGCTTATCTACCTGTCCTATGACCTAAATAATATCCATGCAGCAAAAGCCTTTGCGGAAGTGTCTCTCTACCTTTCAGATACAGAAGCGGAGGATGTAGCCTTTGAGCATTTTGAAAGATTTCACAGCGCTGCAGGGATTTGCAGAAGCATAATGAAAGAACTTGCAATATAGGAGTGGTTAACGTACATAGAAGAGTGTAAACTGAAAAATATGGCATATATGAATAGTTTATACTGCTGCATATTGGCAAAGGTTTGTCCCGACGAAAAAACCAGGGTAGTATACCTTGAGTGTATGAAAGAATGCAGCCATTTGTACAACAGATATATGACGGCCGTACGTTAAACAGAAAATAAAAAAAGCTGGGATAAGCCGGAAGAAATAATTTAAAGAGGTCTTAAACATGGCAAAGGTGTATTTAATATCCGATATGCATTTCGGACATGCCAATATAATGAAGTATGAAAACCGTCCGTTTTCCACCGTTGAAGATATGGATAATACTATTGTAAATAACTGGAATAAGACGGTAAATAAAGATGATAAGGTTTTTATATTAGGGGACGTTTCCTTTTACAGCAAGGATAAAACCAGGGATATCATCAACCGGCTAAAAGGCTATAAGACCTTGATCATTGGTAATCATGACAAAGACAGATCTCTTGCCTGGTGGAAGGATGCGGGATTTCAGGAGGTATACCAATACCCCATTATTTATAATGACTATTATATTCTTTCACATGAACCCCTTTACTTAAACGAAAATATGCCCTATGCCAATATTCACGGACATATTCATCATTTAAGATATGACAGCAGGCAATTTTTTAATGTCAGCGTGGAATGCATTGATTACACCCCTATGGATTTCGAGAAAATAAAAGCCACGATACTGGGTAAAGTCAATGGGGATGATGAAAATCTTGATGCTCCATCCAATTAACAGGGAGTAATCAACATGAGCAGGCATGCCTTTTTATCTTCAGGGGACTTCATATATATTGAAAATGCCAATCCGCAAGAAAACTTCTATGAATGGAAGAAATGTAAGGATACTGTTATAGGAGGTCCTGGGACATCTGAGGTGATGAAGTGATTATTTGGATAAACGGCGCCTTTGGCGCGGGCAAAACGCAAACGGCCTATGAATTAAATCGTAGACTGCCGGATTCCTTTATTTATGATCCTGAAAATATGGGTTTCTTCATTCGCAGAAACATTCCGCCTGGGATACAGAAGGATGATTTCCAGGATTATAGCATATGGATGGGGCAGGCTCATGGGGTGCCAGACAGATTGACCGGTGCCTTGAGGGGCTTTCTGCAGAAGCCTTCAGCGAACATCTTTATACGGATGAGCTTTCGATTGAGGAAGTGGTTGAGGCTATCGCTCATAAATGCAATATTCAATTGACCCCGAATAATGGGAATGGATTTCAAAAAAGCTTAAGACGCTTAGGCATAAAACTTCAGCAGATGGGATTTTTTAAATAAACTCCTCTGGAAAACAAAGCATAAGCCTTTTAAAACCCTGATCTTAAGGTACGACCTGAAGAGACTGCTTGTAATAAAGCTTAAAAACAATATCCTGGTTATAATTTCCGAATTCCTTTCCGAAAAGGGTAACACCGCCTACATGCTCCGACTCCTCAAGCACCGCAATTCGGAAGGTCATGGACTTCTGTCTTAGATTGAGATGGGACAGGGTAACATCAGAAACCTTCATCCCGTCGATGAAGGAGCCCTCATCATTTATGCGAATCCTTTTATAAAGCCCGTATTGGGCCACATCCATACTCCACCAAATAGGTGTGAATTTACCACGGCTGCCTCCGAAATCTCCGGGGCTTGTCCACATTCCCAGCCTTTCGCCATTTAGAAAAAAGGTAATGTCCGAGGGCCAGTTGTTATTTATCCCCGGTGCTTCCGAGCTGAGCTCCAGTGAAATTTCCAGCTCCTTAGGCTCCTGATCCGACAGAAGGTAATTAGGAAGCTTGTATTCCACATAGCCTTGAGTAAACCATACAATTTCGGCATTAACCCTTTCAGGCTCCCAGAAGGAGCGTGGATCGTCAAAATGGCCTATAATCTTTTCTGCGGTTGCCAGACCACAGGTGGGAGTGATGCTGTAATCCGTATAATGACCTACCGGTACGGAAAAGCCGTGGTGCTTAAGTCCGTTAACCGGCTTTCCGGGAAATTCAATTTCAAGCGAATCCATGGAGAGGGAGCAAAGCTTCTGAACCGCATTACGGGTTGAATTTCGTACACATTTAATGATAGAAGCCTGTTCAAGCTTTTTAATATGCATGGTGATAATGGCGCTGCTTAAATTAAGCTCACCGGCTATTTCCTTGATATTCATGGACCTTTGAGCCAGCAGCTCAATTATTTTCAGTCTTACTTCGCTTGCAAGGGCTTCATAAACCGGAAGCCACCGGGTGGATGTATCTATTTTCATTACATAACGCTCCTTGTGATTAATAAAAGTATAAATTACTTGTGCTATGATGTAAAGGGCATAAATTGCTCAACTATTGAGTTTTTATTGACATAAGGGGTGGATGGATATAGAATCTAATCAAACATAATGTTAACTAATTAATATTCATGTTAATAACTCGTTGCAATATTTAAATAGTCATGGCCATTAATGACAATTAAAGTAAAATTATTTTATATCAGAGCTTATATTAGGAGGAAGGAAATGAAAAAGGCAAAAATCATTGTAAGCAGGGACTTTGTCATTGGAGAGGTAGATAAAAGAATCTATGGTTCATTTATCGAGCATCTGGGGAGAGCGGTATATGGAGGAATCTATGAAC
>JAEXPO010000103.1 GCA_023446675.1 Bacillota bacterium
CCCGGACTATTTTGGGGCTTGATTTTATGGAGTTTTTCACAGCCCTGGGGGCTCTGGTGATACTTGAGATTATCCATCGGCTTCAAAACCGGATTTCCATTGGCGGTATGATAAACAGGCTCCCCTCCGCGGCCAGGCTTTTGGTGTACACTCTGGCCCTTACCACGGTTATCTGGCTGGCCTGGACTCAATCTCAGTCCTTTATCTACTTTGCGTTTTAATGAAAGGAGGAGGCATCAATGGGAAAAAACAAGGTTGTTTCCTTTTTCCTTAAGGGGTTAATTGTATTACTTGGAGCCATTGTCCCACTATCGGTATTCCAATACCGGGTGGATCCTTATTCCTATTTCAGGCTTCAAGATGACGGTCAAATCTATGTCCCTATTGAGCGCTATCAGATACCTGGCCTGGCCCGGAATGAGAATTACGATACCGTCATACTGGGATCGTCCATGATTGAGAATTTTTCTGAGAAGTATGTGAGCGAAAAGCTGGGTGTCAAAGCAATCAAGCTTCCCATTAACGCCTCCTATGTAACCGAGCAGCGTATGGTTCTGGACATGGCGGAGAAATACCATGAGGTTAAAAATGTTCTCTGGGTGGTGGATTACCGGACAGTGGACATTCACTACGGCGATGTCTATGAAAAGGAGGTAGCCTTCCCCTTTTACATGTATGATGAAAATCCTTTAAACGACTGGAAGTATCTTTTAAACCAAAATAACTTTTTTCTGTCCTTAAAGCAGCTCTATATGCGCAAAACAGGAGTTAACCTTCATGATTATTATGTCTATGACAGGGAGACCTTAAATACCTGGAACTGGAAACGTTTTTCAAAGGATCTCATAGCCGAGGACTATAGGGAGCTTTATTACGGCAGAAGAGATCTTTATCTTAAAATTAACAATCTTGATGAAGAGGCAGCACGGGAGACCATTGACAAAACCGTTCTGGATGCGGCTGCCCAATATCCGGATACTCAGTTCTATCTTGTTCTTCCGCCAAAGCCTATTTTATGGTACAAGCTATTGGACCAAAAGGGTATTCTGGAAAAAAAGCTGAGTATCCAGCAATACCTGACATCGAAAGCGGAGAGCTATCCTAATGTAAAGGTGTATAACTTCCAGAATTCCTATGAGATAACCGAAAACCTGGATTTGTACCTGGACATTACCCATTACAGCCAGGTGGGAAATAAATACATGGCGGATGCCATTTCGGAAGGACGGAACCAGGTGGATGCGGCATCCTTTCAGTCGGAGGCGCAGGAACTTTTAGCCTATGTCCGATCTCCCAAAATAGAGAGTCTTGCTCAAGGGATTCTGGATAATAAATAAGGAATTTCATCAGAGATACCTTCTAAAAGAGGGGCTGCCAGGGGAAAAACAAAAAAATAGTACGGTGAGTGAAAATGAGAGAGAAAACGCGAAATAATGAGCAATTAAGTGAGCTAGAGAGACGTATTTCAAATTTAAAGCATTTGCGCCTTGACAGGAAGTCGCAGGCTATATTAAAATGAATAACGCTGTGTCATGCAGCGCTATTTTATTGGTCGAACCGGATGGTACGCAGCTTAAATGCGTACCTGGTATGAACTTAATGGAAATGCTCTTTTTACGGGCTTCAAGGCGCCGGTCAAGGGGGCGCAGGAGTTCGTGGAACATAGTTTAGGGAGGGTAACTCATGAAGACTTTCATGGCAAAAACCGCTGAAGTCGAAAAGAAATGGTATGTTGTCGACGTTGAAGGCAAGGTTCTTGGACGTGCGGCGAGCGAAGTTGCTAAAATTCTTCGCGGCAAGCATAAGCCGGAATACACACCCCACATTGATACTGGCGATTTCGTCATCATTCTCAATGCGGATAAGATTGTGCTTACCGGTAAAAAGCTGGATCAGAAAATGTATAGAAGGCATACGGGCTATATCGGACATTTAAAGGAAATCAAGTACAGACACCTGCTTGAAAAGCAGCCTGAGAAAGTATTTGAGCTTGCAGTAAAGAGAATGCTGCCCGGAAACAGCATGGGCCGTACCATGTTTAAAAAGCTGAAGGTCTATGCCGGCAGCCAGCATAATCATCAGGCTCAGAAGCCTGAAGCTCTTGAGCTCAACATCTAATCGAAGGGAGGATTTTTAAATGGCAAAGGTACAGTACTACGGTACAGGAAGAAGAAAGAAATCCGTTGCTCGGGTAAGGCTTGTTCCCGGAAACGGCAATGTAACCATAAATGACAGATCCATTGATGAATACTTTGGTCTGGAAACCCTGAAAGTTATATGCAAGCAGCCTCTGGTTCTCACCGATACCATTGGCAAGTTCAATGCATTGGTTACCGTTAAAGGCGGCGGCTTTACTGGCCAGGCCGGTGCAATCCGTCATGGTATTGCAAGAGCTCTTCTGCAGGTTGGCGACGAGCTTCGTTCCCCGCTTAAGAAGGCTGGCTTCTTAACCCGTGACCCAAGAATGAAGGAAAGAAAGAAGTACGGTCTCAAAAAGGCACGTCGTGCGCCTCAGTTCTCAAAGAGATAAGGATTGCAGTTCGGAATCTTTATTTCATTGCAAGATGTTTCAAAACCTCCCGGGATTTCTTCCGGGAGGTTTTTTTGTACGTCGGGCGATGGAACCCGAAACTTTCATTTTCGATCCAAACGGTAGAAGTTCTTTAAACCGCATTTCCAATGGGCATTGATTTATTGATTAAAGAACAGTAAAATAAAGGGGTAACATGACAACAGCGCCGTATTCCGATGAATAAGGGCGCTTTTTGTGTAATACCGAACTTTTAATGAAGAGGGTGGATCTATGAAGGATGCATTGACCTTGGCCAATATTAATTTATTTGCAATATTGCGCAATCTGGAAGATCTCTGCGCAATGGATCCTGTCGCAAAGGATCTTATCAAGGACAAAAAGCTGATGATCCAGTTCAGTGTACATAAGGGACCTTCCGCCGTGCTTAAAATTGACAACGGCACTTGCTCCCTTGCAAAGGGCGTGAGCCCAAGCGACATCAAGCTCTATTTTCCCACGCCGGATCATTTAAACGGACTGTTTGACGGAACCAAAAATCCCATACCCCTCAAGGGCTTTACCAAAATAGGCTTTCTTACTAAGGAGTTTACGGAGCTTACCAAGCGCCTGGAATACTTTCTGAAGCCTACGGAGGAGCTATTAATGGATCCGGAGTATTTCCGGATTAATACCATCCTAACGGTTTATACCGCAGCCTATGCCCTGGAGCAAATCGGAAACTATGATCTTAAGGGAAAGCTTAACGCCTCCCGCATTCCGGACGGGGTTATAGAGCTGGCCGTGGGAGAGGGAGAGCCCTGCGTTCAGCTTGAGGTTAACAAGGGTGTTATAC
>JAEXPO010000104.1 GCA_023446675.1 Bacillota bacterium
ACTTCCCAGAGCAGTACGAGCGTCTTCGTAAATTGCACTTAAACGGTTGAACCGCCGTATAGGGAACCCTATGTACGGTGGTGTGAGAGGTCGGCTGCTCAATTAATGAGCAGCCTCCTACTCGATCGGTGGACACCAATCCGCCGGTGCAGGCGGATGAAAGGCTAATCCACGGATTTTAAGGATTCCACCATATCAATGCCCTTAAGACGGAAGAACATTACCGCATTGACAAAGAAGGAGAAGGCAAAGGTGAGGGCTGCCGAGTACAGGAAGCTGGGCCAGTTAATATTTCTGCCGAACATATAAGCGTCCACCTCCACCGTCACCATAATAAACCGGTGAAGGAAAATCCCCAGGCCCAGACCGGCCAGTGCGCCTAAAAGGGTGAGAATCATATTCTCCCGGTAGACATAGGAGGAAACCTCCGCATCATAAAAGCCCAGCACCTTGATTGTGGCAATTTCCCTGTAGCGCTCGCCGATATTGATGTTGGTCAGATTGTAAAGCACAATGAAGGCCAGTGCGGCAGCGGACACAATGAGAACCATGACCACGGAATTGAGCCCGGTGATAACATCACTGAAATTGTTGATTATATCGGAATTGCGGTTAACCGAGGCAACGCCGCCAAAGCGAATAAGGGTGGAGGAAAGGCTATTCTCCGCCTCCTGTCCGATGCCTTCATCATAGCTTACCAAAAGGTGCCTGTAAACGGGAGCAGAGCCGAAGAGGGATTCATATAAGGAGGGGGAGAGGTAGGCATAGTGATAAAGGTAATTCTCCGTAATGCCTGTTACCGTTGCGAAAATCGGCTCTCCCGTCTCATCCTCCGGGACGATGCGAACCCGATCCCCCTGTTTGACTTTGAGCATGCCTGCCAGCTTTTCGGTGAGGATAACACCGTCATCACTTAAGGAAACAGGTTTATTATTTGTCCGGCTTCGGAGGTTGATAAAATCAGAAAGAGCCGATGCATCCTCCGGTACAATCAGATCACAACTCTTGGAGAGGCTGTCCGAAGACTCGTCATTATACAGCGTCACATTGGAGGAGGCAGTAAAAAGAAGCCCTGAAAGGGGTTCCTGGGCTTTAAGATAATCCAGTACCTCCTGTTCTGAAGCCTGAGAGGCATTCTCCTTGAGCACCACCTTCAAATTATAGCGGAACAGCTCCCCAAACTGTTTGTTAACCAGGGAAGAAACAGAGTCCCTGATGCCGAAGCCTGCAAGCATAAGACCGGTACACCCCGCAATTCCGATAATGGTCATGAAAAGGCGGTTCTTATAGCGAAACAGATTGCGGGCCGTTACCTTTTGGATAAAGCTCAGGTGCTTCCATACAAGAGTGAAGCGCTCCATGAGGATCCGTTTACCGGATTTGGGAGACTTTGGCCTTAAAAGAAGCGCCGGGGTAATGGCCAGCTCCTGGTTGCAGGCTAAAACCGTTGCAGCCATTGTTGTAAGAACCGCCAGAGAGGAGGCGATTAAGGCCAGGGGAATATCAAAATACCTGAGAAGGGGAGGCATGCTAAACATAAGGCCATAGGCCTGATAGATAACGGAGGGAAAGAGGGAAAAGCCTATGAAGACGCCTGCCACAGCCCCTGCGATACTGGCCGCAGCGGCATAAGTAATGTATTTCATGGCAATGGTCACCTTACTGTAGCCCAGCGCCGTTAAGGCCCCTATAAAGGTTCTTTGCTCATCCACCATGCGGGTCATTGTGGTTAAGCACACAAGGGTAGCAATGAGAAAGAAAAAGACAGGGAAGATACGGGCAATGGCATTCATTCTTTCCGCAGCCTGATCGTATTCCACATACCCGATATTGCTGTCCCTGTCCAGGACATACCAGGAAGGCTCTTTTATGGAGGCGATTTCCTCCCGGGCCTCATCCAGCTCCTTTTGGGCATCGGAAAGCTTTTCTTCAGCCTCGGCTTTTCCCTTTTCGTAGTCTGCTTGAGCCTGTACAAGCTCCTCACGGCTCTCATCCAGCTTCTTTTCAGAAGCCTCCAGCTCCTTTTGGCCTTCCTTTTCCTTCGCCGTAAGATTTGCTTTTTCCTTGTTTAAGGTAAGGCGGGAAGCCTCCAGTGTGGCCTTGCTGGCATTAAGAAGCTGCTCCTGCCTGTCAAGCAGAGCCGCCTGCTCGGGGGGAATAACGCCGTAGGCTGCCAAAAGGGATTCACGGGTGGCCTTAAGCTCCGTTACTCCAGCAAGATAAGCGGCCTCACCCTCGTCAAGCTTCTTTTCACTTTGGGTAAGCTGGCCTTTTGCCGAGGCAATCTGGCTGTTAAAGCTCTTTTTAGCTTCCTGAAGTTTCTTTTCACCGTCTTCAAGCTCAGTCTTGCCGGATTGAATTTTGTCCCAGGCATCGTCAAGCTCTTTGTAGGCCTTGGCTTTTTCCTCCTCATATTCCGAAACCCCTTCATTAAGGGTATCATTGGCTTCCTTCAGAATTTCCTCATAGCGTATGCGGGAACGGGCTTCGCCGGTTTCCTCCAGCAAGGCCTTTACCGGCTCAACGGCAAGATTATACGCTTCTTCATAGGTGCTCACCTTTTCAGTGGCGTTAAGCCTGAGATAAAGGTCGGTATAAACGCTTAGATCAAAATCTTTAGCCGGAATCATCATGTAACCGGTTAATTTTCCGCTGCCGATGGTGGTGGAGCCTCTTTCAAAGGAGATATAGGCCGGGGATTCCACTATGCCCACAACCGTAAAGGAGGAGGCCTTAAGGGTGTCTGAAACAGGCTTTTCGGTGCCCGGCTGCAAGGTTATGGTATCACCTATCTTAATACTGGAAAAGTGGATGCGGCTTTGTTCTACGACACACTCACCGGAAGCCTGAGGCAGGCGTCCCGATATGACCCGGGGCAGATTTAAAACGTCCGCATTGTTATCCTGCTCCGCAAGTTTCTCCGTGTCCAGGCTTAGAACCTTTACTGCGTATTCCTGGCTGTTTAAGGTAATTAAAAAATCGGAGGAATAACCCGGAGCTATCCCCGAATAATCTGCGGTACTGCGCACCGCAGCCAGATCCTCGTCATTGAAGCCCACTGTGGAAAGAAGATGGAAATCCATGAAACGGTTATCCTTAAAGTAAGTGTCCGCCGTAAGCTGCATATCGGGACAGGTTACCTTTACCCCGGCAAAAAAAGCGACACCCAAAGCTACAATGGCAAAAATAGACAGGAAACGCCCCTTGCTCTTAAGAATTTCCCTGGTAAGATCCTTTAAATAGGCATTTCTCATGATTACCACTCAATCCTTTCAACGGGTACCGGATCAGGGTTAAGCGTAATACCGTCAACACGGCCGTTCTTTATACGGATGATTTTATCACCCATGGGTGTAATGGCCAGGTTGTGGGTAATTACAACCACCGTCATGCCCATTTCACGGCAGGTGTCCTGAAGGAGCTTTAAAATGGCCTTGCCTGTGTTGTAATCAAGAGCGCCTGTAGGCTCGTCGCATAAAAGAAGCTTGGGGTTTTTCGCAAGTGCCCGGGCAATGGCCACGCGCTGCTGCTCGCCTCCGGAAAGCTGAGCAGGGAAATTGCCCGTTCTGTCCGTTAGCCCCACCTTGTCCAGAATGGTTACGGGATCAAAAGGGTCCTTGCAGATTTGCGTTGCCAGCTCCACATTTTCAAGAGCTGTCAGGTTTTGAACAAGATTATAAAACTGAAAGACAAAGCCGATATCGAAGCGCCGATAGGTGGTAAGCTGGCGGGCGTTGTAGCTGCTTATGTCGCTGCCATCCACGTAAAACTGGCCTGAGGTGCGGGTGTCCATGCCTCCCATTATATTTAAAACAGTGCTTTTTCCTGCGCCGCTGGGGCCCGCTATGATAACAAATTCCCCTTTTTCGATAGTGAAGCTTACGCCCTCCACCGCATGAATTTCTACCTGGCCCATTTTATAGGTTTTCTTAATATCCTTAAATTCAATAAAGCTTGACATGCTACATCTTCCTTCCGCGACCGTTGGTGCCTCTTTGCAATTAGTGACTGTACCATCCATTAGTATATCTCTTTAGATTCCCACTCATGTTAAGCATTAATCCGTTTTTTATAAATGCCCGTGATTGACTCTAAGAAATTTTTTCATTTGGCAATTAAAGATATTAATAAGTACACCCTAAGCAGGCTTAAGTCTGAATCAGTCGGGCGGGCA
>JAEXPO010000119.1 GCA_023446675.1 Bacillota bacterium
GTCATGTATTGTGTGATGATAATAATCAGCTTTACCTGTATTATTCGCGGGCAGGCCAAAATAACTTTGTTGACGGTTATCGTGAAGCAGATATTTATGTTGTCAGGCTCAACGGGGACGGCATAACCGTTGAAGGTGAACCTGTACTGCTCATAAAGACAAGCCAGGAATGGGAAAGGGCCTCAATGATGAACCAATTCTGGAATGAAGGGCCTTTTGTCGTTAAGCATGATGGAAAGTACCATATGATGTATTCGGCGAATTTCTTTGCTTCTAAATATTACGGCGTAGGCGGTGCAGTGAGCGATAGTCCCATGGGCCCTTATGCAAAATACCCCCACAACCCTATTCTTTCCTTTGTAGAGGGAAAAATTTCGGGGCCGGGACACAACAGTGTTGTTGAAGCACTGGACGGTAAAACCCTCTACTGTGTGTATCATGCCCACACGGATTATAACAGACCCGGCGAGGATCGGCAGGTTTATATTGATCCGTTGGTTTTTGAAAACGGTTATATTAAAATTCTGGGACCGACAAAGCGGTCATAAAAAAACGAAATTCTAAGGGGATGCCCGGCCGTTTTAGTAATTGAGCAGCCGGTTCTTTTTTTCAGGATTCCAGTCACATTTTTTTTCCGCTTTACAGGTGAAGCAGGGGCGTGATAGTTTGTCCGCCCGGTAAATAATTCCCCTCAGGGAAGCTTCTGTTTTCACTCTTGCATCCCTGTGACTCAGAATGGCATGGGTGATAAGCTCAATTTCACTGTCAATAAAGCCCGTATCCTTAAGAATGATACGGCTTATGGCCGCGCCTACGACGTGGTGCTCGAAGCCCTGGGTATACTGATTAATTTTGCCCACATCATGGAGTATTCCCGCTGCGTATATAATCTCCTTGGAAATGCCCAATCCGTTTTCAAGATTAAGAATGTAAGCAATGCGGGCTGTATCCAGTAAATGAACCATTCCATGGCGGCAATACTTGCTGCTTTTTTCAAAGGCATCAATACGCTTAAGGTTAGTTACAAACAAAGGGTGATTTAAAATCCCCTCAAGCCTGTCTCCTGTTTCATAGAGTTCAAGAGAACGGTCCATTTTTTTATCTTCCGCTTTACCGGCTCTGGACGCGGCAACAGTCTTGATTTTTTTGGGAGCAGGAGCGTCCTTGATATGCCTTTCAGCGGATATTTTTGTATGCATTATCCCGTTAAACTCTTTGCTTTTTTCCTTGGCCCCGGAAGCTTCCTTGCCTTCCCTGTCTTCCTTTATTTCTTTTACTGTTTTAGCCTCTTTTTTCTTCTTCATTTCATATCCTCCGCCCATGCCCGTTTAATAAAACTCAACCATAGGCTCTGCTTCCAGGCCCCGTGCCTGTATGAGCGTGACAAATAGCAATAGCCAGAGCATCGGCGGCATCGTCAGGCTTTGGAATTTTATCCAGTGACAACAGCACCTTAACCATTTGCTGCACCTGCTCCTTATTGGCTCTTCCATAGCCCACAACGGCCTGTTTGACCTGTAAGGGCGTGTATTCATAAACCGGTATGCCTGCTTTGGCAGCAGACAATAGAGCAATGCCCCTTCCGTGGCCTACTTTAATGGCGGTTTTTACATTGGTGTTGAAAAACAGCTCCTCCACGGCCATGGCATCCGGCCTGAAGCGAGCGATAAGCTCCTCCAGCCCCTGGCTTATGGAAAGCAGCCTGTCGGGGAAGGCTTGCTGAGCCGGTGTGTTAATGACACCGTTTTCCAGCATCTGAAATTTATTCCCTTTATACGTTACAACCCCATAGCCGGTAATGGCAAAGCCGGGATCAATACCGATGATAATCACGTTTTTCAACCCTTTCTTAAGTAAATGAGCTGCCCGCACATAAAAGCAGTATAAACTCCGGGACATTCCTTCCCATAAGTCGAAATGTTCACAAAGAGGGCTGTTTTTAAAGGCAGCAGGTGTGTTAAAATAGGCTTTAAAATGAAGATCATTGGCTTCTTGTAATTTAGGTTATGAAGGTCAATTATGGGTTGAATAATTATACATAATACTGTATAATTATAATTATTAAAAGAAGTCAATGGAATCGAATCCTAAACCTAATTTATATTAACACAGAATGGAGTGTTTTGCATGAGCAAAGAAAAAATCGTTCTTGCCTACTCAGGCGGATTGGATACGTCCATTATTATTCCCTGGCTGAAAGAAAATTACGACGCCGAGGTTATCGCTATGGCTGCCGATGTGGGTCAGGGTGAAGAGCTTGCCCCCCTCAATGAAAAAGCCATAAAAACTGGAGCCAGCAAGCTTTATATTGAAGATCTTACAGAGGATTTCATCACTGATTACATTTATCCTACCCTCAAGGCTGGCGCAGTCTATGAAGGCAAGTACCTTCTGGGCACCTCCTTTGCCCGCCCCATCATTGCAAAAAGGCTTGTGGAAATAGCAAGGAAGGAAGGCGCAACCGCTATTGCTCATGGCGCAACCGGAAAGGGCAACGATCAGGTTCGTTTTGAGCTTACCGTGAAAGCCCTGGCTCCCGATCTCAAAATTATTGCTCCCTGGAGAATCTGGGATATTCGTTCCAGAGAGGATGCTATTGATTACGCAACCGCAAGAAACATTCCCATTCCTGTAAGCAAGAAGGACAATTACAGCCGTGACAGGAACATCTGGCACTTGAGCCATGAAGGCTCAGAGCTGGAGAATCCCGCTCTGGAGCCCCTGTATGACAGACTGCTACAGCTTTCCGTTACTCCTGAGAAGGCGCCGGACAAGGCTACCTATGTGGAAATTACCTTTGAAAAGGGTATTCCCGTGAAGGTTAACGGCGAAGCTCTCCCCCCCGTTGAGCTATTAAAAACCCTCAACAAGCTGGGCGGCGAAAACGGTATCGGTATTATCGACATTGTTGAGAACCGTCTTGTGGGCATGAAGTCCAGAGGCGTCTACGAAACTCCGGGAGGAGCCATCCTTTATGCGGCTCACCAGGAGCTTGAAAACATCACTCTTGACAGGGATACCTCTCATTACAAGGCCATGATTGCCCTGAAATTCGCCGAGCTGGTGTATTACGGACAGTGGTTTACCCCTCTTCGCGAATCCCTTTCCGCTTTTGTGGATTCAACCCAGAAGTTTGTTACGGGTAATGTGAAGCTTAAGCTCTACAAGGGCAATATCCAGCCCGCAGGCGTTACCTCCGACTATACCCTGTTCAGCGAGGAGCTTTGCACCTTCGGTGAGGACGCGGTATACAACCAGAAGGACGCAGAAGGCTTTATCAATCTGTTCGGCCTTCCCTTAAAGGTTCAGGCCAATATGAAAAAGCTTAACAATATTATTGACTAAGGTTCAGGCCGATATGAAAAAAATTAACACTATCTTGGATTAAGGACGGTTAGCTCATGAAGCTTTGGAGCGGCAGATTCAATA
Organism: Bacillota bacterium; assembly: GCA_023446675.1. Lineage (GTDB taxonomy): Bacteria > Bacillota > Clostridia > DSM-8532 > DSM-8532 > DTU059. The sequence goes on from JAEXPO010000119.1 coordinate 3,430, forward strand.
AAAATACGGACAGCCTTATGGATGATTTTAATTCGTCCATTCATTTCGACAGCCGGATGTACCGGCAGGATATTAAGGGAAGCGCGGCCCATGTCCGCATGCTGGGAAAGTGCGGAATTATCCCTGCCGATGAAGCGGAGCTTATCCGCACAACCCTTTTTGAAATACTTGAGGACATCGACAACGGCAAGGTCGAATTTGAGGTCTCCGCCGAGGACATCCATATGAACATTGAAACCCTGCTTATAAAAAGGCTGGGTGATGTAGGAAAGAAGCTCCATACGGGAAGAAGCCGCAACGATCAGGTGGCGCTGGA
>JAEXPO010000121.1 GCA_023446675.1 Bacillota bacterium
GCTACAGGAAAGGACCGCAAGGCATTTGCCTGCGGTCCTCTAAGCATACGTACATTTTCCTTAAATAAGAAATTCAATTAATTAAAGCCTTAATAAGGCAAAGGCCTGAGAGAATAAACTCTTGATAGAATAAGCTATTGCTACCAGCCTTACAGAGATTTTAGCAAATCCCTGCAAACCTTTGCCACATTAACTTTTTCCAGTCCGTAATAGGCAAATACCTCTTTCGAAACCCCGGATATAGGCGGAGCATCAGGCAGTGCTAGGCAGCGCACAGGTTTTGGGAAGCTTCCGGCTACCGTCTGGCAGACCATGGAGCCCAGGCCTCCGATGTAGCTGTGTTCTTCAAGAGTAACAATGGCGCGGGTTTCCTTTGCGGCAGCCACTACAGCATCGGTATCCAGAGGCTTAACGCAATACATATCAAGGACTCGGCAGGAAATGCCGTCTGCTGCCAGAAGCTCGGCGGCTTCCTTAGCCGCAAGCACCAGCTCGCCGCAGGCGATAATGGTAATATCACTGCCATCCCGAAGGGTGACAGCCTTATCCATGGTAAAGGGAACCTTGCCCTCAGTGTAAACATCCTCTACAGGATTGCGTCCAACCCGGACATAAGCGGGGTGATTGTCCTTCACCAGGTTTTCGATTAAGAGACGGGTTTGATGCCTGTCACTGGGAAGGTAAACACGCATATTGGGCATGCTGGACATAACGGCGATATCCTGAGCGGAGTGATGGGTCATACCCAGGGCGCCATAGCTGACGCCTCCGCTGATGCCGATAAGCTTCACGTTGTTGTCCGAATAGGCCACATCCACCCGGGCCTGCTCCATGCTGCGGGTGGAAAGAAAGCAGGCGGGGGAGGCCACAAAGGGCCGTTTGCCGCAGGAAGCAAGTCCTGCGCTTATTCCCACGAGATTTTGCTCGGCAATGCCCACTTCTACAAACTGAGCGGGGAAAGCACTGGCAAAGGGAGCCAGGGAAGCAGAGCCCCTGGAATCGCTGCACAGCACCACGAGATCCTTATTCGAAGCGGCGTTTTCCATAAGTACGTCGCAAATAACCTGACGGTTAGGAATGGTATTAGGCATGACTACCAGCCTCCTTTTGAGTGAGTTCCTCCATTGCTGCGGCGTATTCCTCCGCATTGGGAACACGGTGATGCCATCCGGCCTTGTTTTCCATAAAGGAAACACCAAAGCCCTTGATGGTGTTGGCAATAATGACGGTGGGCTTTCCGGTGAGTGTCTTGGCTTTATTGAAGGCTTCATCCAGAGATGGAATGGAATTGCCTGTAGCCTGAAGCACATGCCAGCCGAAGGCGCCTACACGGGCAGCCAGATCGTCATGGCCCATAACATCCTCCGTACTGCCGCTGATTTGCAGCCCGTTACGGTCAATGACGGCGGTGAGGTTATCCAGCTTGTAGTGTCCGCCGCTCATAAAGCCTTCCCAGACACTGCCCTCAGCCAGCTCGCCGTCGCCCATGACCACATAGGTGCGGTAGGGGGCATCACTCATTTTTGCGGCAAGAGCCATTCCCACGCCTACCGACAGGCCATGGCCCAAAGAGCCGCTGTTAATTTCTATGCCGTTGACTTTATTGTTGGGGTGCCCAATGTATTTGCTTCCAAAGGCGGAGTAGGTATTCAAATCCTCCTTGGGAAAGAAGCCACGGCTTGCCAGTACGCAGTAAAGAGCTTCCACCGAATGTCCCTTGCTGAGGATAAAACGGTCCCTGTTAGGGTCCTTCGCAGTTTCGGGAGTAATGTTCAGGTGCTTGTAATAAAGGGTTGTAAGGATATCACACACACTGAAATCCCCGCCCATGTGGCCGGTTTTAGCGCGGTAAATGAGATTTAAAATATCCTTGCGGATTGAAAAGGCCTTGGCCTCAAGATTTTCCATAGCTATACCTCCAGTGTCAAAGTGTCTGATTCTTGGCAAAAAGAGCAATTTTACAGTAGAGATCCTCAAGAATCAGGCGGCTGTCAATGGACTTGTAAACACGGATGGGACGATTGAGCCCCGTGTGAATATAAGCCATGTCCTGGGTTATAAACGGTGCAGGGACGCTGTCGAATTCAAACCGGTGCTCATAGAGGATAAGCCCTACGGCCGGATTGTCTCCCAGCACCCAGGTTTCACCGGTGCGGAACGCGCTCTTTCGGGGAATATCTTCATAGCTGTGCTCTTCAAGCTGCTGGCACAGATATTCGCCGATAGCGCCGTGGGGACGTACACGATACTCCAGCTCCGCCAGAGAAACGGGAATCATTTCATAAACATTTTTAGGAACCTGCCAAAGCTCAATCTTGCTTGCAAACACCACATTGGCAGCGTGAATGTCGTTACCCAGATTGAATTCAATGCCTCCGTTGGGATAACGCCCTCCGCCTATCCAAATGGCAGTGAGCCTTCCGGCAATGCGGGGCTCTAAAAGATAAGCGCTGGCAAGGTCGGTGAGAGGCCCAAAAAAGGTTACATAGAGGGGACGGGGATCATCCTTCATAGCCTCGCGGATAATGAGCCTGGCTCCCTCGGAGTCCACCGGAGTCTCCCTGTTGGGCATAGCCTGCGGTGCGCCGCGGTACAGGAGGCCTTCGGCGTTAAAATTCATAAGCCCGAATATTTTTTCCAGCTCAACATAGCTTTGCTCCATGCTGTCCGCTACTCTTCCGGTTCCAAAATGAGCAGCAATATAGCCGACATTGTCAAAGCGAGGACTAAGCATGGTCTGGACAATGGCAAACTGGTCGTCGGCTTCGTTTTTAGCGTCGGTGTTGGTTATTACCCGTACCATTTTTTCTTCAGGTACGGTGAAGCGGTAGTTTTTGTACACCATGGAATATCATCCTTTCACGGCCCCGTTGGTAAGACCGGCAACAAAGTACTTCTGGAAATAAGCGAAAATAATCATGGGCGGTATGGTTACCATACAAATACCTGCCGTGTACTGGCCCCATTCCACACCCATTTCAGTCTTGAAGTTCAAAAGGCCGACAGGGAGGGTCTTAATCGTAACACTGGAGGCGGTAGTGATATTGGCCCACATAAGCTCGCCCCAGTTGCCTATAAAGGTAAATACAACGATTGTGGCCAGAGCCGGCAGCACAAGCGGCAGCATAATGTGGAGGAAGGTCTGCATTTCAGAACATCCGTCGATACGTCCGCTTTCAATAAGCTCCTTGGGCACGGTTTCAAAGTATTGCTTAATGATGTACATGCTGAAGGGGATAGCCCAGGCAATGTAGGGGAGAATGAGGGAAATGTAACCGCTGGAAATATTCATCTTGCTCATCATGGTATACAGGGAGATATAGATGGCAATGCCGGGAATAAAGTTAAACACCATGAAGGCGGAGATAATGAGATTGGATTTGGGAATATGAAGCTTTGCCAGGGCATAACCGCCCATGAGGGAGACGAAACAGGTAACAAGCACCGACACACTGGTAACAAGCACACTGTTGCCAAAATACAGCCCCAGCTTGCCGACGCTCCACGCGGTGGCATAATTGCTCCATTGAAAGCTCTGAGGAAACCCAAAGAGGTTAACAAAGAATTCCTTGTTAGTCTTTAGGGATGTAAAAATAAGAAACAGAATAGGATAAGCCACAATGATGCTGTAGATGATCAAAATAAAATAGGAGATAACCTTTGTTTTTTTATTCTGTGCAAAAATATTACTGCTCATAGCTATCACCTCTTACGATGTTCTGAACCACGATCATGCCCACGAGAACAATTAAAACAAAGATCATACTCATTGCGGCGCCATAACCGTATTTATTAAAGTTGAAGGAGTTTTGCAGAATCCACAGAGGAATAACGGTGGTGGATTTTGCAGGGCCGCCGTTTGTAAGAGCTACGACGGTGTCGTATATTTTAAGACCGCTCATTAACGCGAAAATAGCGCTAAGCCTTACAAAAGGCATAATCAGCGGCAGAATAATCTTCTGAAATATTTTTAAATCCCCTGCGCCGTCCAAACGGACCGATTCGATAAGCGACGGGTTGATACCCTGCATGCCTGCAAAGCAAAGTACCATGGTAAGTCCTACCTGCTTCCATGCCGAGACGAACAGAATGGAATTCAAGGCAGTACCTTTGTTGGTAAGCCAGGCCGTCTTTAAAGCATCCAGCCTGAAAAGCCCGAGGAGGCTGTTGAGTATACCGATGTCCGGTTCATAAACAAAAGCGAAGATAAGGGCGGTAATTACCGCAGGAATCATGCTGGGGGAGAAAAGGACAGTACGGAACAGTGCGCC
>JAEXPO010000317.1 GCA_023446675.1 Bacillota bacterium
TATCTGGACAGTCACACCTGTGCTTGTACCGATTGCCTTATAAAAGGTATACTCTTTGCTGTCAAACATTTGGTTGGCGGAAACCTGCTCCTTAATATCCGGAAGCTCCTGCGAGCTGTTGGCCCGGTAAAGCACAAGCCCTGTGCTGCTTCGTATTTCAATGAGGGCGATAGCCTCCAGCTCGTTAAGTCCCATGGCGCCTATAATTTCTTTTACCGGTATAATGGCAGCCAGTACGGAATGCTTGGACTGCTGTCCCATAAGGGGCATGGACATAACAAAGGTTAACACCTGCTGAGGACCTGCTTCAGGGGTTGTGAAGGTTTTAACGGGAAAAAAATCCTGATAATAGGATTTGGAAAAAAGAAGCTCATAGAGCTCACTAAAGCTCATGGAATCGTATTTCAGGAAAAAATCCATCTCTTTTTCCGAATTGACATAGAGCCGCTTGTCGGAAAGAACATAATGATTCTTGCTGAAAAGAACAAGAACATCGGAGGACATGCCTAAAGTAATCGTCACATCACCCAGATATTTATTGGCCTGGGAAAGAATAACGTGGTCGGAGGTTTTAAGCTCATTATCCAGTGAGCGTGCAAGTATGAAATCCTGCCGTCCCGGCAGCTTCTGGGCCAGGGTGTGAAGGCTTAAGAGCTCCTCCTCAAAAAGAGCCAGGCCCTGATCCACCCCGGCACACAGCTCCCGGGTCACATTGTCATGCACTACCGTAAAGGAATTTTGGTAAATGGGAATAAACAAAAGGAGCATCAAAAGAACGATAAACACGTAGGTAAACATAAAACGCGTAAAGGTCCTTCGGGATATTAGCAACTGCTTCATTGCGAAACGACCTCCCCCTGATTATTCCCTCAGCTGCTTTAACCTGCAGCCCTTGATTGGTAATAGTAAAGATGAGGGCGCTCAGGTATAAGCCTTACTCCAGCGCCCCAATTAAGCCCTATTACACACCAAAGAGCCGCATCCTATTCTAACACAAAAAGGGCTCCCCCATTGCCTCTTCTATACCTTTATCCCGAATTCCCGGTTTGAAGCGCCGTCCCGCACCACAAGGCCGTCCTCGGTAAGCTGAAGGCTTACTCTGTATGCTCCGCCGGGGGCTTCCGCTTCAAACAGATCCATTTTATTTGAGTAGATGTGCCAGGATTTAATTTTGGGTTCCTCGGACATGGCAATGACATAAACCATGCGGTGCTTTTCAGAAAAGTCCTCCGAGGTTTGGGTAAACACCAGGGCACTTCCCTCCTTACCCTGTCCCAGCTGGTTTGGCAGGGGATGATAGGCTTCATGGACGCAGCTCCAGGAAAAAGAGAACCGGCAGGAGGGCTGGGCCTGGGACAAAAAGAATTTCATGCCGGATCCATGCCTCCGAAGAACCAGCCTGTCGGGAGCTGCAATATTGTATTTAAGCCCATTATCCCGGTTATTGACTATGAAATTGGCCTCCACCTTCAAAGGCGACTCGGCTTCAATGGTATCCACAATGAAAAGCACATGGGGCAGGACGGAAACAAGCATGCGCTGAGCTTTTTTAACGGGAGCCCCATACAGGCCGGCCGCATCGGATGCTGTAACCGTAATATTCCCGTCGGTTTCAAGAAGCAGCCGCCGGTTGAGGCTCAGGTGCCGGTTATCGTGGCCGATCCCCTTTTGCTCAAGGCTACTTCCGTCAGGCAAAAGAAAGCGCCAGGTGCTGTGGCTCTTGGTGGATTGGGTGAAGGAATGGGTAAAAAGGCGGTAGCAGCAATGTCCAGGATCCACAAAGAACCGCTCATTGAGGTGGGCCACCGTAAAGCTGTTCTGATCCCTGTGGCGGTGGGCCGCCGTATTAAGAGGCTCGTAGCCGCCCTGCATGCTGATGATGGTTTTGGGCTCGGTAAAGCTGTCCCTTACAATGACATGCCCAACCTCATAGGAGGCCGTAAGGGGAAGCTTTGCCTCCTCAGGGGTAACGGCTTTTGCTGCCTGTGCATAATGAAGCAGGGTATAAAAGGAGAAGTTATTAATGAAGCCAAAGGTGGAACGCTCATTGGAGGCCAGCTCCGCATCCTTGTAGCCTGTTTCAAAAAGCCAGCGGGCCAGACCCGCGTTAACCGGATCCGTTTCAGCCGCCCTTCGTGCTATGTGCAGGGCCAGATCCCCGGAAATCCGGTAAATGGCCGCACTGTCGCCGTAATTGACACAACGGGTAAAGGGCCTGTCTCCCCAGCCTCCCAAAAGGGGCTTTACATAGAGCAGGCTTGTGCATGCCCAGGGAATGCATTTCGTGTAGGGCAGGCCCAGGCCTTGGGTCAATTGGGGATCGAAGCGGAAAAGTATTTCATACAGGTGGCATAGCTTCAGGCTGGCATAATTCCAGTATTGCAGGGATTCCCCATAGCTGTCCTTATTGTACAGCGTCTCGCAGTAGGCATATTCCCGGGCCGCCCTTTGGAGCGCCTCTTTGTCCCCGAGCACCGCGGCAGCGGTGGCAAAGCCGTCCAGCAGCACCATGTACCAGTTATTATTGGGAATGCCCTGATGCTCGTCCATATAGCGAAGGCATGCAAGCATGCCCTTTTCCTTCAAAGCGATGAGAATGCTTTCCTTTTCTTGAGCTGTGAAAAGATCCTCGCACAAATCCAGAGCCGTTGCCACAGCCACACTGACATGAGCGGTTTCAAGCTGTCCCACAGGCGGATTTTTTCTGGCTCTGAACCAGGGTCCAATCCATTCGTCGGCGGATTTACCGCATATTTGCACAATGGTATCGTGAATCCATTCCCCCAGGTGAGCGTCCCCTGTTATTTTTTGAACGAATACCACATCGAAAAACCTTTCCTCCACAAGATGCCACCATTCCTGGGTGTCCTGGGGCTGAGTGATACCCGGCACAGTGGTATGCTCCCCGGCTCTTTTCTTAATAATCTGCCAGAGATGATTAACCCAGGCGTCTTTTTGGCTAAGGGAAAGAAAGCTTTCAAGCTCCTTGTTTGATATCATAAAACTCATATGCAATCTCCTTTTAAGTAGAGGAATAAGACTATTCCCGTACATTTTCAGTCAGATGTTAAAAAGAATGGCATTGCGGACAGACAAACATGCAAGGGGGCCTGGTACCTTTATTCTATCGGCGCCAGGCTGAGAAGAAAATTAACTATCCGCTCAATTTTTGCACAAAATGCTTACAGTACCTTAATTCGCAGCAGGAACGACGGAGCGCTGCTCCAGCGCTCAATTAAGCCAAGACACGAATTAAGGCTGCAGCAGCACCTGGGATCCGCCCGGAACACGAACCGCTGCCCCCTCCACACTGAGCCATACGTCCAAGGCTCCCGGGTTTGCCACCCGATCCAGCCTTGCGGTAAACTTAAGATTCTCCAGAGCCTTCATATAATCCAGAATTTCAATGCTTGTGGCATACCAGATATCCTCCCGGCCTCCCGCATAGGCGCAGAACGCCTCCATAACATCCCAGTTGTCCTTGTTGTCAAACTCATAGCTGTGGCCCCATACATATAAGAGCCGGGGACGCTCAAGCCGCCTTTTACTCATTCCCTGTCCGGTGATAAAGGCTTCCGCCATAGCCATCAGCCCCTGGTTATGGTGACAGGACGGGCACCACCTTAAGGGGTCGGAGGGAAGCTGAAAGCCGGGAGCGCTGCCTGTGGTCCGGGCATATTCTATGCCGTAGTGGGGAAGCGCCCTTACAACCCTTTCCGAAGCGCTGCCGAAGGGGTAGGACATGCCTCTTACAGGGGCTTGTGCCAGCTCCTCAAGATACATGCGGTTGTCAAGAATTTCCCTAAGCAGGCGGGAAGCGGGTATGTCGTCCAAAAAGGGGTGAAGCACCGTATGGGCCGATATTTCAAAGCCTTCATACAACTGCCTCACGGCACTTCTCCCCACCCCGTCTTCCGCTTCCAGCACCTGATTGCAAAGGTGAAAGGTGCCTCTTATGCCGTGGCGGTTGAAAATGCCCACAAGCCTTTCATCCGCGCGGTTTCCTCCGTCATAGCTCATGGTCAGGGCCAGCTTGGCTCCGCCGGGAAACAGATTAAACAGAATTTCCATTTTCACCACTCCCCCGTTAGCCCTTAATGGATCCAATCATCACGCCTTTGACAAAATGCTTTTGCACAAAGGGATAAATAATGAGCACCGGAACGGTAGCCACAACAATAAGGGAATATTTCATAAGATTGGCCAGCCCCTGCTTGGCTTCCATGGTGTCCTGATCCAGAAGCATGGCCGGATCAAAGGTGTTGGCAATAAGAATATTCCTGAGGAAGATTTGCAAAGGGTACAGCTCCTTTTTTGTGATGTAGAGAAAGGCGCTGAAATAGGAGTTCCAGTGTGCAATGGCATAATAAAGGGTTATTACGGCTATAACAGCCTTGGAAAGAGGCAGGGCAATCTGAAGGAAGAACCGGAAATCATTGCAGCCGTCAATTTGGGCCGCCTCCAGAAGCTCGTGAGGGATACTGTTTTGGAAAAAGGTCCGGGTAATGATCATGTTCATAACCGACAGGGCGCCGGGCAGCAGCAGCGCCCAGATGGTATTCATTAAGCCCAGCTCGTTGATGAGAAGGTAATTGGGAATCATGCCGCCGCTGAAAATCATTGTAAAGGTAAACAGAAACATAAGAGGACCCTTACCGGGCAAATCCCGCCGTGAAAGGGGGTAGGCCGCAATGAGTGTAATAAAAAGATTTATCAGTGTCCCAAAAACAGCGTAGAACAGGGAATTTCGGTAGCCCAGGAGCACATCTCCCGTCTCAAAGATAGCGGTGTAGCCCATGAGGCTTATGTCCACAGGCCACAGAAAAACCCTTCCGGCGGATACGGCCTCGGCGGAGGAAAAGGAGGCAGAAAGCATGAATATAAGAGGGTAACCGATAATGATGAGTATGAGGATCAGAAAGGTATAAACAAAGCCGTAGAAAATACGATCCTCCGAGGGCATTTTAATGTTTTTCATAGTTCTTTTCATATCCGACTCCTTTACCAGAGGCTGGTCTTGCTCAGTCTTCGGGACAGGGTGTTTACAAAGACAATGAGAACCAGGTTAATCACCGAGTTGAACAGTCCGATGGCCGTTGCGTAGGAGAAATCACTGTTTCCTCCCGAACCGAGACCGATACGGTAAACATAGGTTGAAATAAGCTCGCTGCTGCTTATGTTGAGCGAATTCTGCATGAGGTAAACCTTTTCAAAGCCCACGCTCATAATGCGCCCGGCGTCCAGGATAAGAAGGATGGTCGCGGTGGGCAGAATGCTGGGAAGGTCGATATGCAATACTCTTTTAAAACGGCCTGCACCGTCAATTTGGGCCGCCTCGTGAAGCTCCATGTCCACCGAGGAAAGAGCCGCTATGTAAATGATGGAGCTCCAGCCCATATGCTGCCATATCCCCGACCAAACATAGACATGGGGAAAAGTTGCGGCCTGGCCTAAAATATCCGGCGGACGCTGATTGAAAAGCGTCTGCCAAATATTTCCATACAGACCTACGATAGGATTGAAGAACTGCATGACCATACCTACCAGCACCACCACCGAAATGAAATGAGGGATGTAGGTAACAGTCTGAACCAGTCTTTTAAACCGCTCCTGACGAACACAGTTCAGGGTGAGAGCCAAAAGAATGGGCAGGGGGAAACCGGCCAGCAAGCCGTATATGGAGAGGGAAAGGGTGTTTTTAACCACCCTTTCAAACTGATAGGAGCTGAAAAACTTGATAAACTGGTCAAAGCCTACCCAGGGACTCGCTTCCATACCCAGCCTTACACTGAATTTTTTAAAAGCGATCTGAAGTCCGTACATGGGAGCATACTGAAACAGGATAAGGTAAATAACAGGAATAAGGAGCATGGCATAGAGCTGCCATGATCTCAGTACTCTTTTTGTGAATGATGGCGCTTTTCTTGGAACAACTGTCGGAATCATGGGCATCCTCCTGTAGGCTAACGGCTTTTGCTTGCCGTCCAGTGATTATTGGCAACAAGGTTATCCTGTCTCTTATTTGCCGACGGTTCTGTCATAGGCGGTCTGTGAAATTTCAAGGAATTGGCCCAGGCCTATTTTTTCAAGCTCATTGAGGAAATTGCTCCAATCCGCGTCAATATCCGTATAACCGGTAATATAGGCGGCGTTCTTTTCCTTTACATAGGTTTTCAAATTGGCCTTGATTTCGGAAATGGTATCCATCTCCTCACCGGTATACATAATTTTGAAAATAATCTCGTCGGGCTTAAGCTCAAACTCAATGGCATCCGCCTTGGCTACTTCAAGGGTTATGGCGCTTGATAAGGGATTGTCCGTGTCAACGGTCAGTCCGCCGGCTACCTCGTAAGTACGGAAGCAGGGTGCGCCGTTCTGCCAGTGGGCATTCTGTACCGAGCCCCATGCCAGAATAGGAACGATCATGGCAGGATAACCCATATTTTCATAAGCACCCTTTTCGTTGGCGGTAGGTCCTCTCCAGTCCACCTCAGGCTCTCCCCAGCGATTCCAAACGGTGGCTTCATCGCTCATCATGAGATCCAGCAAACGGAAAGCGGCTTCCGGATTTTTAGCGTTCATGGTGATGTAGGCGGTAGGATTTGGCAGTGTGGGACGGAAAATGGACTGCTTGACACCGCTGGGGCCGACAAGGGGCGCGGCGGATACATATTCGGTCCGGCGGTTGTCGTCACCGGCCAGCATGGAGGGCGAACCGATAATGGCCGTACCTACCAGGGTGGCGTCGGGATTGTTCATGATCTGCTTGGCCTGGGCATCGTCCTGAGTAAAGGAAACCGGCAGCAGCAGATCGTCAAGGCACAGATCTCTTAAGTATTTAAGGCCTTCCTTCCATTCCTCGGTGGTATAGGCAAAGCTGATTT
>JAEXPO010000330.1 GCA_023446675.1 Bacillota bacterium
TTGTTGCACCGCTGGCCTTTATTGCCTTTATAATACAAATTGTCGCCATTTTGTCACAGCAATACAACGAAGCCTTCAACACCATTGAGCGGATGAACACAAGTCTTCTTCAGCTGGACAAGCTTAAGGATGAGTTTCTGGCCAATACCTCCCATGAGCTTCGCACTCCCCTCAATGGAATTATTAATATAGCCTGCTCCATTCTGGAAAGCGGTTCGGAAAGCCTTCGGCCCGAACATAAGCAGAACATGGCCATTCTCGTTCAATCAGCCCGAAGCTTATCGGGCCTCATAAACGATATACTGGATATATCCAGTCTCAAAAACGGCGAGATCCGGCTAAGTCCAAAGGCAGTGGATCTTCGTTCAACCGCCGATTTGTCTCTCTACGTCATAAGCCAGATGAAAAATGGCAAGCCCATTGAATTTATCAATCGTATTCCCGCTGAAATTCCACCAGTTCACGCAGACGAGGATCGGCTTCGCCAAATTTTCGACAATCTTATCGGCAATGCCCTTAAATTCACCCGAAGCGGACGCATTGAGGTAGGAGCTTTCCTCCGCCTTGACGGTGCGGAGATCTGGGTGAAGGATACGGGCTGCGGGATACCGGAGGATAAGCTTACGGAAATTTTCACACCCTTCTATCAGGTAAAAAGCCCGGATGCCGGAGGAACAGGCCTTGGGCTTTCCATTACAAAAAATCTCATTGAGCTCCACCGCGGAAGCATTCGCGTAAAATCCTCCGTTGGAAAGGGCAGCACCTTTTTCTTTACTCTTCCATTCAGCAGAGAGCCAAAAGCCGTACTTCGCCAGCAAAGCCTTGTTATCAACAGGGATGAGGATTTGCCTCTTCCCCGGCTTACCGCCTCGTCTGACGGCCGTAAAAGAAAATATTCCATACTTGTGGCCGATGATGATCCGGCGAGCCTCACAGCCCTGTTTAACATTTTGGACTATGAGGGGTATTTTGTAAGAGCTTTTTCGGATGGAGAAACGTTGTTGGAGGAGATTGAGGCACAAGCCTCCTGCAATCTGGTGATTTTGGACGTGATGATGCCGGGATTGTCAGGGTACGAGGTTCTTAAAAAAATTCGTGATCGCTTTAAGCCCATGGAGGTTCCGGTTCTCCTTTTAACCGCCAAGGCAAGGCTGGAGGATATACAGGCAGGCTTTGAAGCGGGAGCCAATGATTATCTTGCAAAGCCCTTTGAAGCGCTGGAGTTGAAAACCAGGGTTAAAACTCTGGTCCAGCTGAAGGAATCGGTTCGTGAAATTATAACCGCCCAATTGTCTTTTCTCCAGGCCCAGATAAAGCCCCACTTTCTCTATAACGCTTTAAATGTTATTATCTCCCTGAGCAATACCAGTCCCAAGCGGGCCACAGAGCTGCTTTACAGTCTTTCGGACTATCTTCGTGGCAGCTTCAACTTTGAAAACTATGACGGCATAACCCCCCTCCAGGGTGAGCTTTCCACTGTTCGGGCCTATGTTGCCATCGAGCAGGAACGTTTTGGCGATAAACTTAAGATGGAATACAGCATCGATGAAAATATCAACGTATCCGTACCCATGCTTGCCATTCAGCCTCTGGTTGAAAATGCCATTCGCCATGGCATCCTTAAAAAACGGGAGGGCGGCCGGGTGAGGCTTACTGTCAGGTCGGACGGAGAGGATGTGGTTATTTCTGTAGAAGACACAGGGGTAGGTATTCCACCCGAAAAGCTTGACCATTTGCTTTCCAACGAGCAGGACGTCAAAGGGATCGGCCTTGCCAACATCCAACGCCGCATGCTTCTCTACTATGGACAGAAATTAACTATCCGGAGTGTGGAAAATCAGGGAACCGAGGTTGTTATGCGAATACCCGGCAAGCTTGGAATGACCTCGTAGACATTCCCGGACAAGCTTCCCGGACAAGCTTTCCGGGCAAAAAAAGACAGAGCAGTAACACCAGGGGTGTTGGCAGCTCCGTCTTTTTGTTTTGAGGATTTATACCATATATCTATTTTTCTTGTCGGAAGTTAGATACTCTTTCTTTAAAATCAGGAAAGGCCGCTATCCCCAACTCCTCTTTCATTTGCTGGCGATACCTGGAATAATACCTTTTAGCCGTTCGTATATCGCCCTTATAACACAGTACATCCACAAGAAGCTCATTGCATTCTTCATTAACGGCATTCTTCTTAATTTCAAGCTTAAGGTATTTCAAGGCCTCCTCACTCCTGCCCATACGGCAAAGCTCCTGAACAAAGCTGCGTCTCACCTTGTTCATTAAAAGAAACAGCTCTTGATCCATCTCCCTTGACCAGAAAGTGTCATATTGGGGCAAAAGCTCTCCTCCGTAGAGAGAAACCGCCTTATCCAGCATTTTCAGGTTACCGGTTTTCAATCCCTCTTCCGCAGCTTCTAAAAATATTTCAACATCTGTTTTAACCTGTTCTCCCTTTAACAAATAGGCCCCCCGGGTGTATTCCACCTGAAGCATCTCGTCACCGGCCTGCTCCTTTAAGGTTTTGCGCATCTGATAAACACAGGTATGCAGATAAGGAAGGGCTTTATCCTCGGGCATTGACAAAAACAGCGTATCCAGCAGGACTGTTTTGTGGCTTTTCCTGCCTTTCTGAAGGAGCAGATATGCAAACAGCTCTTCGACCTTGGACGATGAAAAAGAGACAGGCCCTGTTTTGGCTTTAGCCTCAAAACCGCCAAAGCATCTAACGAACAGCGTATTGCTTTCCCTCGCCTTAT
>JAEXPO010000332.1 GCA_023446675.1 Bacillota bacterium
TTGTTATATTCCCCATTTGCAGAGGCAAATTGGCATTAACCGGTGAGAAGAAGCTTTCCCCTTCCTCTCCGTCAAGAGTATAGCCCGACTGATGGAGGTAATTAAGCTCTCTGGCCATAACATTGACAAGAGCATTAAGCTGTTTTTTTAGGGATGATATAATATTGAGATCCTCCGGAATGTTTGAAATCTTTTTATTGATATCCTGATTGACGGACTTGCTTAAGGCGGTGCATAGCGCGCTCACCTCATCCGCATTATTGGCAACCGGCTCCAGGACGCTTCCTCCGGTGGCTTCAGCAAAGGAGTCCCATACGCTTGAGCCATTAACAACAAAGGCCGTAATGCCGTTCTCCGCAAGCTTTTCAGCCTGTGCCGCCGTCGCGGGGGACGAGGTGGCAGAGGACAGTATCATAAGGTACTTGTTGGCCTCTTCCTTAAAAGGCGCAGCGCCAACAACATCGTTGGTAATAAAATTATCAAAATCATTGGTATTACTGTTGTAGGGTACAACCTCAACATCGTCATAGTCCAGGCCCCACTTCTCAAGCTCCGCTTCTATCCAGCCCTTAAAGTCATGGGACATATCGTAATAGGTGGTATCCACCGCCACAACAACCTGTGCCGTCGTGTTGGGTGATCCGTTGCTGTAGCTGCTGACATCACCGCTCACCTCTCCCCGGCTTTCCAAAAGGCCCTTTATCACACCCTGTCCAACATCAATAACCGTACCGCTGCCCTCAAGCTTAGGCGTATAAAAGGAGGAAAGAGTATCATTGGAATCTGCTACCAGCTTTGTCTGTTTTCCGCGGTTTACAAGATAATAGCCGTTGACCAGGACGTCCATATTGCCGTCCGGCCCTTCCCAAAACTCTGTTTTAACAAGGGAGGACAGCTTATCCGCCAGAACATTTCTCTGATCGATATAATCGTTAGGATTGTTGCCAATAGCCTGCGCAGACATAATTTTAGTATTCAGCTCGGCGATTTGGCCGGTAATGGAATTGACGTTTTCTATCTGAACCTTTATTTCATTATTTAGATCCTTTTGAAGCTTATTGATCTGGCTGTCCATCTGGCCCACAAGGTTGATAAGCGTATCGGCACGCTGCTTTACCATAGCGCGGACAGTAAGGCTCTCAGGCGATTTTGTGAGTTCCTGCCAGGAATCCCAAAAATTATTCAAGGAAGACTGAAGCCCGTCCTGCATGGGCTCGCCCAATATATCCTGAAGCTCGGTAATCGCCGCGCTGCGGGTATCCCAGTACCCCAAAGCGTTATTTTGGGTGCGGTAAACATTATCGAGAAACATATCCCGAATTTGGCTGATTTGCTCTACACTGGCGCCCATCTCAACATGCCAGTTGCCGTAGATTCGTGTTGTGGCCGTGGTCATATCGGCCCTTTGGCGTGCATAGCCTGTCGTACCAAGGTTAGAAACATTATGCCCTGTTACTTCCAAAGCTCTCTGATTGGCCAGAAGCCCTGAAACCGCCGTATCTAGTCCAAACATATAAGATTCCTCCTAATAGGGATCCTTTGGGAAATATATCAAAGCTGCTACACTATTTCATCACAATTGCCGAGCATTAAAAAGGCTTTTGATTCCTGCTGTCACCTTAATACTTAATGTCCAGCCGGCTTATTTTCGCATCGGGTTCCACTTCAAGCCCGCTTTTGCCATACAGAGGCATTACCGGCATAGGCGAAGCCAGAAGCTGCAAATTAAATTCGACATATTTCAAAGCGCTTTCAATCAGCTTCTGATTAATGCCGTTTCGGACATGGAGAGCCACCACCGTCTTTTTAAGCTTTGCCTGTATGCCGCTGATTTCCGCTTTTCGCTCCTCGGATAGCAAGGCCTTTACATCATCCAGCTTAAGGGCTGTGCTCTCTTTGCCGAGTTGAACAGCAATTTTTCCGATAAGCTGTTCTCGTAGCTTATTCAATTGCTGAGCCTGCTCCGCAAGCAGATTCTCTTCTCTGGTCAGGTCGGAAAGGCCGGTGGTATCCTCCATAACAAGGTAATCCGTCTTTCTTTCTGCAAAAGTGAGAATTTTGCCATAGAGCATCATTTCGTATTGAAGTGTCTTGATTAAGCTATCGGTTAATTTGGCATCGAGCATGCTCTTTTACTCCGTCTGTTTTGTTTTTGCCCTGCATCCCGGCATATCAGGAATGCTTATTAGCTTTATCGGCAAAAACGAAGGACGGAATAACTCCTTTAAGCTAATCCGTCCTCCGTTTGGAAATAATAGATTTTCATCAAGCCTTTAGCATTGTGTTAAACCTTTTTATTCAAAATCGAATCCACGATTTTTGAGGATATCTCCCTGGAGGGTACTGAATACTGACCCTCTTCTATCTTTTGTGCTACGGCCTGTACCTTATCCTCCCTGATATCGGGCACCTGCCGGACAGCTTTTAATACTGCGCCGAAGTCCTTTGCAGCAACAGACAGGGTAAGCTCATCCTTCTTTGAAACCGTCTCTCCGGTTCGGGATGTCTTTTCCACCTTATTGGTATTGCCATATACTCCGGACACCTTGGGAATATCTCCCCAAATTTTCATCGTAACCGCCATTCCTTTGCTTTAATTATCATTCAACTACGGAAAATGTGAATTTATCTTATCCCTGATTCTATTCCATTATCCCCGGATGAATGAGCACCTGTTAATAAGTTCACAGCTTTAGTCCCTGTCAGGAAAAATAAACTAGTCCTCTTCGTCCATTTTTATAGTCCGAACGTCCCAGTTCTTCCTCCGACATAATTTATATCGTCACACTTTTAACAGGACTTTAGAATATTCGGGAAATATACTTCTTACTTTTCCCGCTCCGGCTTGTTCATGTAGCGAAAACCTCGCTCCTCCGGAAGTTGAGGCTTAAACTGATCGTTAAGAGAAGCCTTCAGCGCTTTTCCTGCGCTTATCATTTCTCCGGCCAGCTTTCTGGAGCATTCAACACAGAAGCGCCCGCTTTTAATACGGGTTCCGCAATTCTCGCATTGAAGCGCAATAGGACTTCCTTCCGCCACTTCAAGCCGCTCCTCTTTTAAAAAGCGGTAAATCAGCGCAACCTCCACACCGGTTTCCTTGGAAACTTCCGGTATCGTGGCACCGGGAAACTCTTTAACAAATTTACGTACCTTTTCAAAATCCTCATCCTCAAGCTTTTTACAGTTGTCGCAAATTTGCGGCCCTGTCACATACATAAAAATTCTTTTGCATTTTCTGCAATTTTTAACTTCAGGCATGCCGACCCCTCCATTTAACCGGTTTAGAATACCATTATATATATCGTCATTTTGGCGCCATTGCTATAACTGCGGCATACACCCATGCCGCACCGCCTTCATAAAGTTCTCTGGCGCAGGCGTTAAGGGTGGTTCCCGTGGTAGCCACATCGTCCACCAGAAGAATGATTTTATCCTTAACCAGAGGCGGATACGGTACTTTAAACACGCCCGTCTGATTTGTAAGGCGTTCTTCCCGCTTTAAAAGGCTTTGAGGCCTGGTAGCGCGGGTTTTAACAAGAAGCCCCGGCGTATGGGGCACCTCGAGCCCCTTAGAAAGAAGAGACGCCAAAAGCTCGGACTGGTTATAGCCTCTTTTTCTGCGCTTGCTTTTGTACATGGGTACAGGTACAATACAGTCAAAATCAGGCAATTGCTCCTGGCTTTCGATGCTTTGAACCAGGAGGCTCGCCAGGGTTTCCGCAAGCCTTGGCTCCTTGCCAAATTTCATACGGTACATAGCCGACTCAATGCCGTTTTCATACCAGAAGGCAGCAAAAACGCCATTGATATAAGGCATGGACGGAATAAACTCAAACCCTTTTCCATACCAGGGTAAAAGCCCTGTGCAGGGCTCACACAGAATAAGCCTTGCATCCTCTCTCAGGATCTCCCCGCAAAGCATGCATTTGGCCGGGTAGATAAGACGCAGAAGCTGTTCGCCCATACCGGGCGGATTAAGTGGAAGCTTAGCCTTCACACAATCTCTCCTTAAGTCCCGAATAGCGTTCCCGCTCATTCTCGTTCTGAACCATACGCTCCAGCACCTCCACGCTGCCTACCAGTATCACCAGCTTCTTGGCCCGGGTCACCGCAGTATAAATAAGGTTTCGGCAAACAAGGCCTGAGGGTACGCCGTAAAGGGGCAGAACTACCGCCGGAAATTCAGATCCCTGGCTTTTGTGAACAGTAACCGCATAAGCATGCTCCAGATTTTCCAGCGCATCAAACCGGTATTCGCAGGTGCGGCCGTCATCAAAGCGAACGGTCAGAAGCTCGGCTTTCAAATCCACATCCAAAACCGAACCGGTGTCCCCGTTATAGACGCCCTGACCCTCGCTCCAGCTGCCGTCGGATCCGCTTAAGGTCCAAATTCGGGTATAATCGTTTTTTATTTGCATTATTCTGTCCCCTACACGAAAAGCGGCGCTTCCGTAAAGCCTTTCAGCCTTATCCTCCGATGGCGGATTCAGCCTGGCCTGTAAAAGCCTGTTGAGATTATACACACCGTTTTCGCCCTTTCGCATGGGGGTGAGAACCTGTATTTGCTTTGCCGAGTCGAAGCCGAAGCGTTCGGGGATAATC
>JAEXPO010000345.1 GCA_023446675.1 Bacillota bacterium
TCAAAGTCATGTAAAAAACGGCTTGCTTTATGCCAAGTTTGGTTTGGAGGTTTGCCGTTTGCCATAGTAAAATAAGCATGACAGGAAGAAGGGGGAGGTACGGTGCTGAGGATTGGAATATGTGACGATATGAAGGAGGCGCGTTTTTCGCTCCGATACATTCTGGAGCGGCTCTTGGAGCCACGCGCCGTTGAGAATACCATTTGTGAATTCAGCTCCGGAGATCGGCTTCTGGAGTGGCTGAACAAGCATGCAGGAGAGCTGGATGTCCTGTTCCTTGATATCGAAATGAATGGCAGCAATGGCCTGGAAACTGCGAGAAGGCTTAGGGATGCGGATTCGGGCCTGCAAATTGTTTTTGTTACAGGACACCCGGATTTTGTTTTTGACGGCTATTCGGTGGGTGCGCTGGATTACCTTCTAAAGCCGGTTGAAACACAAAAGCTGGATGGCATACTCACCCGTGCCCTGGCTGCGCTTCATCTCAACGCAGAGGATGTTTATTTTTTCCGAAACAGTGAAGGGCTGTATCGCATCCCCAAGGCCTCCATTAGCTATTTCAGCTCCGAGAAGCGTTTGGTTACCTGTGTGGCAAAAACCCGAAGCTATACCTTTTACGCCCGCCTGGATGAGGTGGAGAAGGACGTTGGAGCGGCCTTTGTCCGTATTCACCAGCGGTATCTTGTAAATGTGCAGGCTGTGGATCGCATAGACGTAAACACGGTGCAAATCGGCAGTGTTGCATTGCCTGTCAGCCGTACCTTTCAAAAAAAGGCCATGCTTGCGTTCACACGGGCCATGCTCAAATAAGGGGGGCGCAAGCGAAGGAGCTTATGGAAGCACTGCTTTATTTTTTGTGGGCCGTGGGCGGCTACTTCATATTAATTCCAGGCGGAATAATAATGGGAATGACGGTATCCCTGTTTATCCCCGCTAAAGAACGCCGGGTGTACAGGCTTCTGCCGGTACTGTTTTTTTCTTTGGTAATCGGTATGCCGAGCTGGATAGGGGACGAAAACCCGCTTTTTATGCTTCCTTTTTTTATCGCTTTATACATGCTGTGTTATTCGGGCCCCTGGTATGCGCGCCTTATTGTCGGAGGTATCTTTTACAGCCTGCTTATGCCAATGAATATGATGCTTGATTCCGCTTCCTTTAAGGCGCTTCATCCTGCGTCATTTATACTGATTGGTATAAAAACAGCGCTTTGGGGCTTTCTTCTGATGCTTGCAAGGTATTTTGCGGGAAAGGAAAGGGGCCTTATGCGCTCAGCCAAGCTCTGGGCACTCACAGGCGGGCTTACCCTGGCACCGCTTTTTGCAACTCTCTCCTTTACTCTTTGGAACTGGAATACGCTTTTCTTTACAGAAACCGCCTATAAAAGCATTATTCTGCGCCTGGGCTATACCATTCTTCCCTTTGCGGCTTTATCGTCTGTGGCGCTGCTGGCAGCGTTAATTGTACTGTCCCGTCATGAGGAGCTTGAAGAGCAGCAAAAGCTGGCTGAAATTCAGGCGGTTTATTACAGGGGGCTCACCCGGGAGCAGGGCCAGGTACGAACGCTGAGGCATGATTTGCGCAATCATATTTTAGTAGCCCAGAGCCTTCTGGGACAAGGGGACACAGAGGGCGCCCGAAAATATCTGGAGGAGCTGTCCGAGTCCTGTACATTGAAGGTTTCACAGCCAGTTTGTGACAATATTATTGCCAATGCGGTCCTTTCAAGTAAATTCGCAATCATGGAACAAGAGCAAATGCAGGCGGACTGGCAGATAAGTCTGCCAAAGCGGCTTTCTGTTTCGGATACTGAGCTTTGCTCCCTTTTGGGAAACGCGCTGGATAACGCTATCGAAGCCGCCAGAGACGCTATGGACAAACGCGTTGTTATACGTGTCCGGGCGGACAAGGGCATCTTAATGCTGCGGGTAGAAAATGCCCTGGGCAGGCAGCCGCTTTATGAAAACGGCCTGTTTAAAACTACGAAGACCACGGGCGACGGGCATGGAATGGGCCTGAACGGTATGCGGGATATTGTCCGGAAGTACCAT
The DNA here is from genome assembly GCA_023446675.1 of Bacillota bacterium. Classification (GTDB taxonomy): domain Bacteria; phylum Bacillota; class Clostridia; order DSM-8532; family DSM-8532; genus DTU059. The sequence goes on from JAEXPO010000345.1 coordinate 2,049, forward strand.
GGTTCAATGGATACGGTTGTTTCAAACGGACGGTTTGAGCTGGTGATATCTGTTCCCCTGGCGAGATAAGGCGGTGAACCAAGGCAATGGTCAAGGCCAGGGGAGCGGCAAACCGGAGCTTCCTTGCAGATTATTTGAGGCCCATGCTATAATTACTTGTAGTGGAGGGTATTGCTATGGCGGATGATGTTAGAATTCAATGGCACCCTGTGTTTGCCAGTGCTTTAAGGCTGGAGCTACAGGAATATGAGGATATTCTGGAAATCCAGGAGGAGTATCAGCTAACCCGGAAACCATTGGAAATAGACATTCTGGTGATACGAAAAAAATGGGATGCGCCCCTTATAAAGAATCTGGTTAAGCTTTTTCGAGGACATAATATTATTGAGTATAAGTCACCGGAAGATTACCTCAGTATAGACGACTTTTATAAGGTCAGAGCTTATGCTTTTCTTTACAAAGTAAGCGGAAAAGAAGTGGATTCCATTCCCATTGACGATATCACCATAAGCTGTGTATTAAGTGCATTTCCACAAAAGCTTATAAACTACCTGATGGATATTGATAATGTGACGGTGACAAACGAGTATCCTGGGATATACTATGTTGAGGGGCTGGAAATAACAACGCAAATTATTGTTATTGATGAACTCAGTAAAAGAGAGAACAGATTTGTACGCCTTTTAACAAAAAGGCAGGATGTCTATGAAGAAATCGGCTATTTAATTCAGGACTATCCTGAAAACAGAAAAGACAAGCGTTATGAAATTTTAATGGATCTGGTACTACAGACCCATATTGAACAATTTACGGAGGTGTTGAAAATGTCAAAAGCGCTGACACCAAAAGCGGAAGAACTTATTTATGAGGTATTAAGCAAATTTCAAATTGATCAGAAGATTCGTGAAGCAGGCCGTGAGGAAGGTCGTGAAGCAGGCCGTGAGGAAGGCCGTCTGGAAGGTATTTATAT
>JAEXPO010000372.1 GCA_023446675.1 Bacillota bacterium
CCCTTTTGGGGGCCAAAAACATAGGCGGCTCCCGTTGGGCCATAAAGAGGATTATCTATGTCGCACATGGCGGTGACTTCCACATTTCGAAGAAGGCTTTCGGTCTGGGAGGCGTCTATTTTATCAATGAGATGGAGAGTGGCGCCGGTGGGACGAAAGGCTTCTCCTGAAGCCTTGTAGAACCTTACGCCCAGTGCGTGGGCCATACCGGTGCCGCCGTCGTTGGTGCAGCTTCCGCCCAGGCCCAGTATGATTTTCCGGCAGCCATCCTGAACCGCTTTTTTAATGACAAGCCCAACGCCGCTGGTGGTGGTTAACCCAGGGTTTTTTCTGTCCTCCACCTGGGGAAGGCCCGCGCACATGGCCATTTCCACAATGGCGGTAGCTCCTGTTCGCCCGTAGCTCACGGTGATGGGCTCATCGTAGGGGCCGGTGGCCTCCACCGGTATTTTTTCAGCACTTAAGGCCTGAACAAAGCATTCCACCGTACCCTCCCCGCCATCGGCAACCGGAACGAGAAGATTTTGGCACTGAGGGTAAAAGGAAAGAATCGTCTCATCTATAATACGGCAAATGGCAATGGAATCCATGGAGCCCTTAAAGGAATCGGGAATGATAACACATTTTTTCATAGATACTCTCCTTTTCTCAATACGGCGGAAAACTTAAGTTGGTTTTAAAATCTCTCAGTCTGAAGAAACCAGCTTTTCATAGTATTTGTACAGCGCGCTGTGATCCTCCTGGCCGCACCCGGAGGCTTTAAGAACCTGAAGCATTTCCATCACCGAGGCGGTAAGAGGCAGGGGGGAGCCAACCTCATGGCCTGTGATCAAGGCATTGTTCAGATCCTTTATATGGAGATCAATTTTAAAGCCGGGCTTGAAATTGTTCTCCAGTATCATGGGGGCTTTGGCGTTTAACACCGTGCTTCCGGCAAGTCCGCCCTTTATGGCGTCAAAAACCAGGGCAGGGTCTACTCCGGCCTTTTCAGCCAGCATAAACGCCTCGGAAACGGCTGCGATGTTTAAGGCCACAATAATCTGGTTGGCAAGCTTGGTTGTGTTGCCTGCACCTATGACGCCGCAGTACACGGCAGAGCCGCCCATCTTCAAAAGCAGATCCTTAACCGATTCAAAGACCTCTTTTTCACCGCCCACCATAATGGAAAGGGTGCCGTCGATGGCCTTGGGCTCGCCTCCGCTTACCGGTGCATCCAGCATGAGGACCTTTTTTGCCCTGCATGCTTCGTAAACTTCCTTGGAAGCCAGTGGGGCAATGGAGCTCATATCAATGAGCACAGAGCCTTCCGCCGCACCGTCCAGAACACCTCCCACGCCGCAGACAGCTGTCTTGACATGGGGGGAGTTGGGAAGCAAGGTAATAATTATGGGGTTAATCCTTGCCGCTTCGCCTGCGCTTGGGGCGGATTTCGCTCCCAACGCCTCAAGCTCGGCTATCCGGGCTTTGTCAATATCGTAGACAGTTAAGCTGTAACCGGCCTTTATAAGGTTCTTGGCCATGGGAAGCCCCATGATGCCAAGTCCGATAAATGCAATTTTCATCATTATACTCCCTTCGTATAAGCTTGCCAACAGGTGGAAGCCTGCCCTTAAAGGGAAGGCTTGCCATGGGTATAGACGTCGCGCAGGGTAATTTGGTTTCTTAAAGGCTTGTTTTCCCTGTACCTGCGAATATTGTCCGAGATAATTTCAAAGGAACGGCCCCAGCGATCCGGTACGGTAGGGGTGTTATGTGGGGTAAGGATAACATTTTTTGTATCCCAGAGCTTGCTTTCCCTGGGAAGGGGCTCAACCTCCGTGGTATCCAGACCCGCTCCGGCAATAACATCCTTTTCAAGGGCTTCAATAAGGGCTTTTTCATCAATGACGCTGCCGCGGCACATATTGATGATATAGGCCGATTTTTTCATGGCCTTAAGCTCCTTTTCACCGATGAGGTGGTAGGTCTCGTCACTGAGCTGGGTGGTAAGAATAAGGTAATCGGACTCCTTGAGAAGGGCTTCGATGGAATCTCCGTTATCCTTTGAATATTGAACATCCACATTTTCAACGGGCTCGGAGGAGCGCCTGTAACCCAAAACCTTCATATCGAAAGCCTTAAGGCGCTTAGCAAGCTCTTTTCCGGTATGGCCCAGGCCGATGATGCCTGCGGTTTTGCCGATAAGGCCTCTGCGGTCGTTGTAGCCGGGAAGCCCTCCCCAGACATGCGCCTTCTGAAGATCATGAAGCGCGTGCATGTCATAGGTCAGAGAGAGCATGAACAAAATAGCATGCTCGGCCAGGGTGGGGGCGGAGCGGCCTGCGGAGCCGGTAACGGCAATGCCTCTTTCGAAGACCTCTTTTTTGGCAGAATGGGTGAGCCCGGAATGATCGCAGTGGATCCATTTAAGATGCTTGCCGGTAAGAATTTGCTCCGTAATGTCACCGCTTAAAAGGGCCACATCGGCCGTTTCAAGGGCCTTGCCGATGGCCGCGGTGTCGTTGGAGGACACCACGTGAACCTGGGAGGGCTTCAGCACCTCTGCCATGTTTTCCAGGTAGTTTTGAGGAAAGGGAACGGTAAGTAAAACGCTTTTTATATCCATAGCATATCCTTTCTGGTCTTAAGCCGGAGGCTTAAGTGTTATGCCCTTATGCCTTTACAGGGTGTAAAGAAGGGTGTTAGTCTCGCTGCCATCGGTGTTGAGAATTTTAAGGCTGAAGCCGATTTCTCTGCCGCTCATCTGCTTGGAATAATCCACGGTGCATTTGACGACAACATCGTTATACCCTTTTTTCAGGCGGAAGGTTTCAGCCG
>JAEXPO010000384.1 GCA_023446675.1 Bacillota bacterium
CTTTCGGGATGATTATCTGTGAATTTCTAGAGAGTCAAAATGACATTGAAGGCACTGCCAGAGTAGAAAACGGCGAAGAAGCCATCGAGATGATTGAAAAGACAAGACCCGACATCGTTGTGCTGGATATTATTATGCCCAGACTGGATGGGTTAGGTGTGCTAACACGTTATAAGAATGTCAGCCCTTCCGAAAAACCTCTCTTCATTGTTTTATCAGCCGTTGGACAGGATATGATTACACAGCAGGCCCTTTCCCTTGGAGCCATTTACTACATAGTTAAGCCCTTTGATTTAGGTGTTCTTGTGGAACGTATCCGCGAGCTTGTACGAAGCCACAGCCCGGCAGTACTTCGTATGGATGTGGGCAGCAGTGCATCCGCCTCGGGAGGCGGGCCAAAGGCTGTTACTTCCTCAGGCGGAGATACGGTTCAGTCTAAAATTACACAGATTATGCGGGACGTGGGAGTGCCGGCTCACATTAAAGGCTATCAATATATGAGAGATGCCATCCTTATGGCAGTGAAGGACAGGGAAATTATCAGTGCCGTTACCAAAAGGCTCTATCCGGAGCTGGCTAAGAATTATAAAACAACGCCACGCCGGGTGGAAAGGGCCATTCGTCATGCCATTGAAGTGGCCTGGAACAGAGGCAGAGTGGATACCATCAACGATCTTTTCGGGTATACCATCAACACCCGTAAAGGAAAGCCTACTAATTCCGAGTTTATAGCCATGGTGGCCGATACGCTGCGTCTCAACGAAAGAGCGAATTGATTACCCTTCTCTTATAAATCAAAAGTGCCTTTCAGTGGATATGAAAGGCACTTTTGATTTATAAGGCATGTTCATTAAGCGTTTGCCTTGCAGTCCCTTTAGCGTTCGATAAGCTCATAGCCCTGCCAGCTGACAGCCACTGCCTGGTTATCCGAGAGAGGAATGTGGGGCAGCGGAGTATTTCCCGAAGGCTCTGTACCTTCCGCTTCATGAACAGTTAAATGGGCATGTATAAGGGAAAGCCCTTCCAGGGTGGTACCGGTACCTTCTTGTACAAAGGGGGCCGCAATGAGGCTGCCTGCGCTGACGCCCACATAGACCCTGCCGGAATACACAAAAGGCTTTATGATGCCTTCAAACCCCATTTCTTTTATACGGCTGAGTAAATACACCGTATTTCCTCCTGTAAAATACATGACATCATTCATCAAAACGTCTTCCAGGTTTAGGCTTGAGTCCAGATTGTAAACCGTAATGTTATTTTCCTTAAAACCAATTCGAACAAGCTCCTCATAGCACCATTGTGCGAAATAGAGAGCTTCCCCGTCCTTGGCGGCAGTAGGAATAAATAAGACCTTGCAAAGCTGGGGAGGCTTGTTCAGCATGGCTAAAAATCTCTTAACAATTTTAGTCTTCTGCTTTTTTTCATTATCCTCAAAGCCTGCCGAGGTGAGAAGAACATTCTCCCAGGGGTGGATTCCTTCCAGAGCAGCCCAGTCCCTGCAGACGGCGACTCTTGCTCCGGGAGGCTTATCCCCGTGCTGGGGATCGCAATACGAATAGTCATAAAGCTTCCTGCACGGAATAACGGCGCACTGTCCGCAATGGGTGTGGCCTTTGGCCTGGCAGCAGCCGGCCACAGGACATGCACCGTGAAAGGGATGTCCCATTGTTTCAATGCATCCTCCGCAGCCGTGAGAGGCCCGAAAAGAACAGTCAGTACAATGAAGGCCGCATCTTGAATCGATCAAAGGAATTCCCTCCCCACCTTTATAAAATTACCGTCAATCCAAAGAACAGCCTCTTCCGTTGCAAATTCCAACAAACAATAATTGGTATCCTCCATGCTGTCCGCCTTTGAAATAATTTCCATAAGCATTACCTCCTGCATCCAAGTATAGCGGAGCAACAGGACATCAGTCTGTCTTGTTTCTGTAATAATTGTTTAGCTGTTCTTTTTTATTTTGAATCATTGTTTCAAGTATAGACTTGACAGAAAAATTAGTTAGTAATATTATAATAATAACAAATAGTTAATAACAGAATGTGTATAATAAAAATACATAAGGAGTGGAGCCCATGCTTAATAAAAAAGGACAGACCGAAGATGAATTTTTAGCAAACTATGATGCAAGCCGTTATGAGAGGCCTTCCGTATCCGTGGACATCCTGGTGTTTACCGTAACCGACGGACCTGCCGGTAATTACAGGAAGCTTCCGGAAAAAGAACTGCGCTTACTTCTGGTGAAAAGAGGAGAACACCCCCACCTGGGCAAATGGGCTTTGCCCGGCGGCTTTGTCAAAATGGATGAAAATCTTGACAAAGCGGCGTTAAGAGAGCTTAAAGAGGAAACAAACGTGGATAATATTTATTTAGAGCAGCTTTTTTCCTGGGGAGAAGTGGGAAGAGATCCGCGGACCCGGGTAATCAGTGTATCCTATATGTCCCTGGTGGACAGCTCAGCTCTTGATATCAGGGCCAATGACGATGCGGAGGATGCCAGATGGTTTACTGTCAGCTTAAAGCTTTTCAGAGAGCAGCGAACGGAGACGGAAACCGGCTACCGTCATGAAAGCCTTTACAAGCTTAAGCTTACCGGCGGGGAAGACGCACTGGAGGCGGTTATCCGCAAGGTGACGGAAAAAGCGGAGCACAGTATTAAAACCTATAGAGAAGTGATTGAAGGCAAAGGC
>JAEXPO010000402.1 GCA_023446675.1 Bacillota bacterium
TCCGTTTCCGTTATCAGGTAGCCTGGGCCTGCTTGCACAATACGCTTTACATTGGAAAGGCTGGGAATGCCGAGATTTTCAGCTATTTCGGGCCCCACCTGGGCGGTGTCGCCGTCGGTGGTTTGCCTGCCGCACAAAATAAGATCGAAATTTCCTGCCAAAAGAATACCCTGAGCCAGGGCATAGCCTGTTGCAAGAACATCGGCGCCGCCAAACCGCCTGTCTGACAGAAGAATACCTTCATCGGCGCCCATGGCATAGGCCTCGCGAATAATTTGACTGGCTTGAGGCGGCCCCATGCTGATAACAATTACCTTACCTCCGTGGGCTTCCTTTAGACGAAGTGCGGTTTCCAGAGCATAGAGATCGTAAGGGTTCATTTTGGAGTCCACCCCGTCCCGTTTCAGGACGCCGGTTTTTTCATCAACCTCCACCCTGTTGGTGCCGGGAACCTGCTTGATACACACTAGAATTGTCATTGTCTTGTCTCCCCTGCTAAAAGCATTAAACGAGCTATTGCCAAAAACAGAATAGCGTAAAAGGTTTCCAATTTGATTAAAGTTAAAATTGGTCTGACCAATTTTAATCTGATCATACATCAGGGTTATGCTTTTGTCCATAGGGAGAGATATGAACCATAGACTGTTTGCCTTACTCAAATTTAAACTATTTGTTTATCCCAAAAGAAGTTATTAAAATAAATCATTTGCATATTTCCTGATTTAAGTTATCATATCTAGTAAGTAATTATCGATAATGGTGAACAATACTATTACCTATTAATCCGCTCTTATATATTCAAAATAGATACATCTTTTCGAATGTTGCGATAATGAATCAAAGCATGAAATGTTCGACGATCTTTGAAGCTAAGCAAGACAATATAACGGTGTAAATCTAAGTATTAGAGTTGTTAAAGGAGTTGCTCTTAATGAAGAAGAAAAATTTAGTTTTCTGTTTCATTGTCTTGGTATCTTTGTGCCTCGGTGGTTATCTATTATTTAATTTTATAACTGAAGCAAAGCAAGTAAACGAGGGAATTATACAATTTACTCAAAGTGATTTTCCTATAGCAAAAGATACCTCTGAAATGATAGATGCAGCAGACGTCATAGCGATGGGTGAGTATGTAAATTATGTTAAAAGTATGAATATGGCTCGAGATATAAATGATGTAAATCTTGAGGACTCAGAAAGATATGTAGAAGGAAAAATTTATAGTTTTGCTGTAGATGAATATCTGTATGGTGCAGGAGAAGATAAAATAGATATTATTCTATTATATCAACGTGACGGTATGACTGCGGAGACATATTACGATCCTAATGTAGATGAAAAAGTTATATTATGTTTGAAATATATTAAAGATTTTGCTCATTATTATGCTGCAATTTATCCGTTTGAATTTTTACTTAATAGGGACCAGGTGAATGTACGTACAAATCTTGATGTTGCGCTGGAAGAATCCCAAAGTTTTTATACTGTGTTAGAAAGAATTGCAGAAAAAGTAACAATGAAAAATAATAATGATTAATCCCAAGGATATGGAAAACCATTCAGGGTGTAAATACTTCTGTGCTACTGGAATTTCTAGACAATGCCATTACTTTACCCTACTATACGGCAATTCTATATCCTTGCCTTCTTCATTAAAATAGGGTATTTAACCCAGTATGGAGGGGTTTCCCTTTATATATTCGGAGATAAGGTTGAAATGTGCATTAACGGCCTTATAGGTTGCCTGAGAGTCTCTGTTCTTAAGGCCTTTTACAATATCCTCATGAATGCTTTGAAGCCGGGTGAAGTTACGGCTGTCACTCAGTATTTCCTTGCGCCTGTCCTTGATATAGATGTTGATAAGCTCGGACAGGGCTTCCAGAACCTGAATAATAATGGGGTTCCCGGAGGCCTGGGCCAGGGTGTAGTGAAGCTCCTTGTCCAGGGCCACGTTGTGCTCCTCGTCAACATTAAGTGCCATTTGAGCCACCAGGCCTTCCATATGCTCAATCTGGCTGTCCGTAATATTTTCCACGGCAAGAAGAGCCGCTTTGGTTTCAAGGGCTTCTCTCAGCTGGCTGATCTGAAGGCTGTCTATTTTTTGAAGCAGAAACATCATGGACATGGACTCTGTCAGGCTTTTATGATGGTTTCCCGTAATGTAATTGCCGGAGCCCTGAATGCTTTCGGTCACACCGAGAATTTCCAGTGTTTTTAATGCCTCACGAATGGAGGTCCGGCTTGCACAATACCTGCGGGCAAGCTCACGCTCGGGAGGAAGCCTGTCGCCGTGTTTTAGGGTCCCTTCCAGAATATCGGCCTTAATCCGTTCAACAATGGATTCATATGTCTTTTTTGAGGTTTGTGTTCTTTCCGTTTTATCCATGCCATTATCATATCACAGAAAGGATGTGACGGCAGTGTTGCTTTTTTTCAAGCAAAACCTGGTATACAAAAAGGGCGCAGCCGGAAAAAGATCCGGATGCGCCCAGTATTATAACCCGTATTGAGCCTTGGGGTGGAACTCTGCTGCACAGTAAGCCCTGCTGCCGCATTGGGTTCTGGGCCTTGCTGCGGCATTAGGTTTTGCTGCGGCATTAAGCTCCGCTGCACATTGAACCCTTATTACCACCGGTCAATGGTTACAACAGGCTTTATGAGGTTGGGAACCTTATTCTTCATAAGCATAAGGGCGTCTTCAATCTTCTCAAAGCCTTCAAAGCGGTGGGTAATCAGCTTGCTCACATCCAGCTTTCCGGTTTCCATGAGGGAGGCCATTTTTTCCATTTTCATTCTTCCGCCCGGGGTCAGCCCGCCGTTGATTTTCTTGTGGCCCATGCCAACACCCCATTCCACACGGGGAATTTTAACGTATTCGCCTTCGCCCAGATAATTGATATTGCCGATAGCACCGCCTGGCTTAAGTATCCGGATAGCCTGATCAAAGGTGTCCACATCGCCGCCTGCAATAATAACTCGGTCCACGCCCTTGCCACCTGTTTTGGCAAGAAGCTGCTCCACAATGTCGCCCTCCCTGTAATTGATAATATCCGTAGCGCCATAGAACTTAGCCGCTTCCACACAGTTAGGCCTGGATCCTACGGCATACAGGTGGGAGGCTCCCATGAGATTCGCGCCGGCCACCGCCATAAGTCCCACGGGGCCGATGCCGATAACGCATACGCTGTCGCCCAGCTTCACCTCGGCAAGCTCTGCAC
>JAEXPO010000432.1 GCA_023446675.1 Bacillota bacterium
ATCGTAGACATAGCCGGTGTCCTTGCGAAAGGCGCCGATGAAATACTCGTCGGCATGCATCCGCTCCTCATAGCCAACCCTTCCCTCACGCTTTTGCTCGTTAATCATAACCCTGGCATACCGGGCGGGGGGAAGGGTGAGGGTAACGGTGTGCTCGGGCAGAAATTCAGGAAGCTTGTCAAGGCTGTCCAGCCTGATTCCCACAATGACCTGGTAGTTGCCGTCGCCGTGAACGGCGTAGCGTGCGCTGATAATTTCACTGCTCTTTATATCTGCCCCCAGAACCTGCGCCAGAAAAGCCAGCGTGCCGTCGCCGATATATTTTTTAGCAATGAAATAGTCATTAAAGGTATAGTCATTAAATTGGGGGCCGTCAGGGTAGCCCTGACTTTCAAAGTTAACCGGTATGCCGATGCCCACCAGATGTGTCTGAGGCCTGTCGACGATGGCGCAAAGCTCATTTATCTGAGCCACATGGGTTTCGGTGTCCTTCATGTGGAGGCGCTCCGCAATATTTACAATTTCCGGCCTTTCCTTGGGCATATAATCCTCGGCTCCGGACTCTCTTCCAATATGATGGTCGTTTCTGGCAGTGTTCATGCCTTACCTCCTTGTATTTGGATGTACCTATTCTTGCACGAAGAGGTTTAGGGTGTATTGTCCGTTCTTATCAAATTTTATTCAGCCTTGCTCCTGACTTCATTCAGGTTTAAGAGAATGTCAGGTTTCATCTGTCAGCTTGAATGCGAAGATAGGTTTCCGTTTGTATTTTTTCCGTCTCAAACCCCTTTTCGGCCGAATAGACCGTAAAAGGCCTGCCCTCCGCCTTAAACCCGTTTTCCTGCGCCCATTGCAGAAGAACTGCGTCGTAAACGCTGCTGCTGCCGCAGCAGGAGCCTTTGAGAACCGCATAAGCCCCCGCTCCGTGGGTATAAAGACTAATACCGGGCGTAAGCCCCCTTATGGGATAAGCCTTATCCAAAGCAATGCCGCAGTGAATTTCTTCCTCGCCGTTAGCCACATAAAAGCGATTGGCACGCCGGGCGATATCCGGATACTGTCTAACCAGAAAGTCCATTAACAGCTGTGCCGCGCGCTCCTCCGTTTTCGCGCCTGCCGCAATAAAGTGCATGTCCCGGCATGGATAAAGCTCAAGAGTATCCAGCCCATTGCGCTTTTTAACAGGCAGAAAAAGTGCAAGCTTGCGGATTGTTCCTTTTTTGTGCAGATATTCCTCGAAATAGGATGTGTCTCCGGGTTGAAACAGGCTGCCTCTCAGCCAGTCATTGTAAAGATAATCCCAGGCCCGTCTGATTTCAGGCTTCCTGTTGGCCACAAGCAGTCTGACACAGGTTTCGTTTCTTTCCGGAGCGGGCTTTTTAATTTTAAAACCGCTGTCTGAAAGGGAAGTTTTCTCAAAAGGCCCTTCCTCAATAAAAAGATGGTAAGCAAAGCCCCCGTCCTCCTTTTTGCCGTTGCGTCCGAACAGGCGGCCTGTGTAGCCGGGAAGAGCGCTGAACAAGCTTCTGACGGCATGATCTTCAATTCCTTCAGGGCTGCCGTGGGAAAAGACAAGGTGGCTTGCGGGCGGAATTTTCTCGGACTGCACCGATATATGAAAGGGTGCTTCGGCGCTGTACCTGGCAAAGAAAAAATGCTGATCCCCTCTTTTATATTCAAGGGGAGTCATTCCGATAGAGGCTCTGACTTTTTTGCACAGTGCCTGCTGGGAGCCGTAGCCGTATTCCGCCGCGACCTCTGCCAGAGACATGCGGGAGGCGCGGATGCAGCACAGCGCTTCCGACAGCCTGCGCTTGCGTATGTATTCTTTAATCGGATGTCCCGTGGCGCTGTAGAAATCCCGGTAAAGCTGCATGGGAGAAACATAGAAGGCACGGGACAGGGTGTTGACGTCCAGGTCATCGGAAAGATGCGCCTCCACATAAGCAAGCGCTTCCGAAATATAGCTTAAATCCATAGGTGTTACCGTTCCGTTCCAGGCGGTGCGGCCCTGCCGGAATGGGGCGGCACCGGCAGGGAAGCTTAAGCGGGAAGCCTTTTAAACGCCCCGTTCCTTTCGTATGCGGTTTAAAAATTCCAGAAAGGTTTCACCGGCTTCCTGATAAAACAGTGTGCCGAAATGGTAAGGCGTCATATTAACGTTTTGTGCCGCCGTATAAAGGGATATATAAGCCTCATGGCCATGCTTTATAATATAATCCTTGGCTGTGGCAATGATTCTTCCGTATCTCCGGCTCTCACTGGCATTTCGAAAATCCAGAGTCCGGCCCATAATTTCCGTTGCAAATTCCGCAAACTTATCCTTGGAACAGGCCAGCTCAAAAAGCCTTGCGGAATCCTCCAATTCCGGAATGATCACATGATAATCTCCGCCAAGCTCGGAAATGAGCCGGGCACATGTGAGAAGCACATCGGTAAGAAGGTAATACCCCATAAGCGCGCTTTGAAAATCGCTCTTCTTAAATTTTTCAGTCCAGGATCCCAAAATGGCGGGGATATCCTCCTTACAGGCATAACGGAGCCGGTCGCCTACAGGGGTGTCGCCGGGCTGCATTCGGCTGCCGCAAATTTCCCCGTCCTCAATGTCCGTAGCCCCGATAATCTGGCCCCTTCGGGCCAGCCCTACAAAACGGTGAACCTTAAGGGCTTCGGTATAAGAGGCGTTCAGTGCCTCAAGGGTGTTCACCGCCAGGCCTATGCCGATGGTAATGACCGCATGGGTGGTACGCTCAAGAGCGTACTTCAGGTTCTGGGAAAGAGCATAGGCCTTCTCATAAATGTCCTCACCCTCCGAGTCCTTTAAAAGAAGAACAAGCCGGTCAAAGCTCCTGAAAAACCACAGAACGTCGGTGCGCTCCTTTAAAAGCGCATTGACATAATTGCGTATGGTAAGTATATGCTGGTATTCGGAAACCTCAAACTCTATCTTTGCTTCCGCGGCAAGGTAGTGCTCCGCCTTAAGGTTCATGCCGGTCATGGCGGCCCTGTCCAGTGCGGAGGCGGAGTCGATACCGCCAAGGATGAGCTCTTCTAGAAATTTTTCAGCAGCAATAACACCTGCCGTTTTCATGTGAAACGGATAGAAGTCCGGATCCTGTGCCCTTTTCTCCATTCCTGCAAAACGTTCCTCGGCAATGTCCAGGGCCAGCTCGAACTTATCTGAAACGGT
>JAEXPO010000194.1 GCA_023446675.1 Bacillota bacterium
ACATAGTACATGCCGCAACGCTCAGCTTCTTCCTTTATGGCGTCCTGTGCCTGCTTCTTTGTTCCTTCGAAAAGAACGCTTCCGCCTTCCATTACCAGGTCGCGGATGAAGAAGTAAGCTTCATCAATTTTCTTAACGGTTTTCTGAAGATCAATGATATAGATACCGTTTCTTTCGGTGAAGATGAATTCCGCCATCTTGGGGTTCCATCTTCTGGTCTGGTGACCAAAGTGCACGCCTGCTTCGAGCAGCTGCTTCATAGAAATAACTGACATAATAAGTCCTCCTGTTTTGTTTTTTTCCTCCGCTGCCATCCTCTTTATCGGACACTTTCAATACTAAATTAAAAGAACTTTCCCATAAATCCGACAGCGTGTGTATTTAAAATACCCGTAACATTATAGCATGGGAAATTAACAGTGACAATAGCAAGTTAAAAATTCTTTAAAGTGCATAAACGCGTAAAATCAAAATGTATAAACCAATGAAAACCTTTAAAGAAACCCCTTAAAATGAGCGCCCGCCTCCCCCATGGGACCGGCCGCTGCTGCCTGTATGAACCGAGCTTCTGCTTCCCCCGGAACCGCTGCCCGGAGGGGGATTCCTGGGTATATGGGTTTTGGTTACGGAGGTTCGAATATAAAGGTCTCTGTTATCATCTAAATGAAAGGAATTGGCATCCAGATAGGTTGAGGCGTTTACGGTTTTTTTGCCCTTGTTTCCCCCGGCCATAATTGCAACGGTAATACCGCTGATGACAGTAGCAATTAAGAGATATACGCCGCTGTTGTAAAAGGAATGCATAAAACGCTGGGAAAGAGTGAGCTCCTCATCCGGATAATTATTATAATAATCTGTTTCTCCGGTTTCCGTATCATAATTGTATTGATCCTGGGGAATACCTGCTTTTAAAATGCTTTCCGTTTCATCCAGGAAATAGTCGGCGCCTTCGGCATAAAGCCCTTCGGAAACATAGGAAAAAACCTCATCCAAAATGGAATTAATCCTTGAATCGGTAAAGTAACGAATAGCCAGACCTGATGTAGAAATATTAAATTCCCTGTTGTCCATATCAATTATAAGCAGAAGGCCGTCAAACTGGGAACCCACTCCAAACCCATTGTTATCGAAAAAATCGTCGGCGTAGGCTTCGGTAGTTTTTCCATCGGCGTTTTGGATAGTCAGTATAACCACGTCCATGTCGTAGGTGTCAACCAGGGTAAGGGCTTTTTTCATGAGATAAGCTTCATCTTCCGTGGAGAAGAGATCCGCTTCGTCGTATACCTTCAAGCTTGTATCCAGAGCACCGGCAGGAAATACGGCAGTCATAAGAAAGAAAAGTATCAGGAAGGCCGTACAGGCATTTTTCTTCATAATAGAAACATCCCTCCTACCAGCATAATGAGGTAAAGCCCGCCCAAAAGACCAAAAAGCCAGGCAAAGACACGCCCCTTGCTTATAGGAAGCTTGCCCACCACCTTGCCGGTCTGGCCGTTCATTGCAAACATGTATTTTTTATCGCCATGCTTGTAAATAAGCATCCATAGAGGAAGAAGGGCGTAATCTGCGGCTTTGTCGGTGACCTGGGCATTTTCGTTTCTCACCTGAACAGAGGTATAACCATTAATAGTCCCCATAATATGGGTCCTGGCATCCGTCTGAACACGGCTTAAAATACGCGGAAAAACGTCATCCTTGTCTTTGTCATACTTTTCTGCCAGGTAACCCGATAAAAAGGACATGGAAAAGGGCTTTAGCTTGCTGTAATCATAAGGCTCCAGAAGATCCATTGTGGAATCGTCCATTTTTGAAGAACCGTCGGCAGGCACATTATGAAAGCTCATGCAGCCATTCCGGTATACTTCAAAATGCTTTGTCTCCGTATAGCGGTAATCGCCCTGGGTCCAGCTCCTGACTGTTTGAGCTGTGGCGCTTACGGTGGCATTCACATGACAGTCATATAGCCAGAAAGGTATGTACATGCCCGTAATTTTTTCAAGCTGGGGAGCTGCTTTAAACGCAGCAGGCACCAGAGGCTTTTTCCCGCACCATTTTTTAAAGGCTTCAACCGCCTTTGACTTGTCAACGGTGAAGGGAATAACCTTAGACGGCTTGTAGGCACCCGAAAGCTGGGACGGAAAAATGGTTGGATTATGGCAGAAAACACAAAAGGTGGCAGCTGTAGTTGCATCCGTTACAATTTCCGCACCGCAGTCGGGGCAGCTGTATACCCGGGCATTCTTTTGAAAATCCTCATCGGAAGCGCCGGTGTTTTCAGATGTGTCAGAAGACCACTGAGCTTCTTCCCCACCTGTTTTTTGCTCGGCATTAAGCTCCTCCACCTGTGAAATGGTGAAGGAACCCAAACAAAATTTACAGTCCAGTTTTTGGGTCTCTGCGTTAAAAGCCAGAGAGGCAGCGCATTGAGGGCATTTATACACTTTTACGGCCATTAAATTGTCTCCTGTTCCGGAATATAACACAATTTCCTATGGGTATACTGAGGGGCACTCCCCTCTTTAAGAAACAACATCGCCTTCATTAAAGGGATCACCGCAATTAGGGCAGAATTTAGGCGGATTTTTAGGGTCAACAGGATTCCATCCGCATTTGCTGCATCTGTAATTTCTGGCGGCAGGGGCCTCAGGCTTTTTAGAGCCGCAATTAGAGCAGAAACGTCCCTGGTTTGAAGCACCGCAGGAGCAAAGCCAGGCTTCATTGCCGGATGCCCCGCCTGCCGGGGCGGATTGCTGAGGCGTGCTCGAGTTGTTGTTATTTTGGTTGTAGCCCTGGCTGCCTCCCTGATGATTTTGCTGATTTTGCTGCTGCATCTGGTATTGATTGGTCTGGGACGCAGCCCCCATAAAGCCTCCGCCAGCCTGCATGCCTACGCCCATGCCCATAAA
>JAEXPO010000505.1 GCA_023446675.1 Bacillota bacterium
CCACCGGGAGGCCCTTCAGTATTTTTTCAAGACGCTTAATAAGAGATTTTCCGTCTTCTCCGGGAAGAATGCGGCAATTGATGACGGCACTGGACTTCTGGGGAATGACATTGGGTGCGGGGCTGCCCTTGGCCATGGTCACGGCCAGGGTTGTCCTCAATAGGGCGCTTCCCGTATTCGTTCCGGAAAAAACTCTTAGAAAAAGAGGCTCAAAAAGCCACAGGTTGGCCAAAATCACCCGGTTGAAGCCCTTCATATGGGGGCCAAGCTTCAAAAGAAAAGCTCTGACGGAAGGAATAAGCCTGGGCTTTGACGGATTTTTCTCCAGCCTGCAAAGAGCCTCAGCCAATATGCCAAGAGAGGTATGGGGTGCCGGCATGGAGGCATGGCCCCCGTCCCTTGAAACCGACAGCCGGATATTGGCAAAGCCCTTTTCGCCCACACCCACCAGGGCAATAGGCTTGTCGATTCCATCCATGGCATTTTTTACAACACATCCGCCTTCATCCAGAACAAAGTCGAATTCCAGGCCTTGTTCCTTAAAGTAGTCCGCAATTTTCAAGGCCCCCTCTTCCCCGTTAAATTCCTCGTCGTGGCCAAAGGCCAGCCAAATGTCCCTGGCAGGGGCAAACCCCTTTTCCAAAAGGCCCTCCAGGGCTTCCATGGCGCAGATGAGGTGGGCCTTGGTGTCCAGTGTCCCTCTGCCCCACAGCAGGCCCTCTTTAATGGCTCCGCTGAAGGCAGGCTGGGTCCAATGCTCTTCCGTGCCTGCCTCTACCGGCACCACATCCATATGGGCTGTTATAAGCACAGGCTTCTTTCCCGGAGCAGGCCTTACGGCCTTAAGCCGGTAAACCAGGCTGTACCTGTTTATGACAATTTTTTCACAGGTGTTATGAACTCGAGGAAAGGTTTCCTCAAGATACCGGTGAAACTCAACAAAGGGATTCTTGCCTTCAGCCGTTTCCTCTGCACCTGTAAGAGTGGGTATGCGTATAGCCCCGGCAAGCTTCCCGGCACAGCCAAGATCCGTTCGTTCCCTGTATTGTCCCCTTTCCCTCGCTCTTTCGGGCTTAAAGGACAGAGTCCTTAAAACCACAATAAGGGTAAGAAGGGCTGCAAGAATGAATATAATCCAAAGCCCTGTGATAAGAATAAGCTCCATGAACCCACCCGCTTTCTGCCATCTATGAAAGGCTAAACGCCGTTAAATGCTTTATGTTTTATCAAAAAGGCCCATAGCCTGTGGCTACCCCTATAACCAAAAAGAGGCAGGCCAGGGCAAAGGCGGCCAGCTGTAATTTATAAGTCCATTTCAGCCATTTGGGGTAGTTGACCACTGTAAGGCCCAGGCAAATAAGGAGCACCGGATTGGTAGGGTAAAGGATATTGGAAAACCCGTCGCCAAAGCAAAAGGCCAGCACCGAGGTTTGCCGCGTTATTCCTACCAGATCGGAGAGAGGCGCAATAAGCGGCATAACCAGAAAGGCCTTGGCTGAGGAGGAGCCCACAAAAAGCTCCAGAAACAAAATGAGTGCAAAAATGAGCATGACGGCCGCATAAGGCGAAGTTTCCCTTATGGCCGAAGAGGTATAGTACAGGATGGTATCCATTATTCCGCCGTTATTTATGATAAACTTTACGCTCATGGCCAGAAGGATAAGGATAATGCCCGGTGCAATACCTCCGGCGCTTCTACCCATAATTTTAAGACGATCCATTAAAGGAACACCGGCAAGAGCGGATGCCACCACTCCCCCAATCAGTAAGAGGAGTCCGATAAGAGGAAGCATGAGATCCGATAATCCGGGAATAAGCGACGCTCCAAGTATGACAATAAAAAGAAGCACAACAAAAAGGCCAAAGGCCCGTGTGCCCCTTTTAAGCTTTTTAAGCTCCTCAGGCGATTTTTGATTAAGCATCTTATCCAGGCTGTCCATGTTCCTGTATTTGGCTCGAAGGGCGGCGTCCTCACCGTATATGTAGGATTTTTCCGGATGGCGCTCAATTTTACGGGCGTATTGGAACAAAAAGAGGTAAACGGTGAGGTAATAAACAAGGAAGATAATAAGGCGATAGCCGAAGCCCGAGTAGAGGGGCAGTTCGGCTATCCTTTGGGTGATGGCAATTGAAAAGGGATTGGTCATGGCTGCGGAAAAGCCGAAGCAGGAGGCCAGTATACTCATGCCAAGGCCCACCAGCGAGTCCCAGCCCAGACAATAGGACAGGGCAATGATAATTGGAACCATGGCGATATTCTCTTCAAAGGTACCAAGCACTGCCCCTAAAAGCATAAAGAAAAACACGATAACAGCCATGAGCACATACTTCATTTTGCTGAACCGTTTAACAACCTTAGAGATAATAAGGGACATGACATCGCTTTTTTCCAGAAGAGAAAAGGCCATGCCCACGGCAAGCAGAAAGAAGATGATAACCACAATCACCCCGCCGTCGGAGCTGAAAAGCACCTCCACAGGTGCCGTAAACCAGCGCCAAACGGGAAATCGCTCCGCTTCGGTAAAGCGGAAGGAGTCCTGGATAATCGCAGCACGGCCATCCACGGTCTGGCGTTCAAAGCTTCCAGTGGGTATTACCAGCGTGAGAACGCCTACCGCCAGAATAAGAAGCATCAAAATAATTACGGCAGTGATAAAGGTTTTTTTACCAATTTTAATGGATAGATCCTGTTGTGGACTTTCCGACATGGCAACCTCCGCAAGCTCTCAATTGATTTAATCATATTATGAAGAATTATAAGAATTTGCAGCCGGAAAGTCAATTCACTTTCATTTTATTCGGAAACCAAACGCTTTTCACCTGTTATTTCTTTAATGCCTGCAATATTCTGGGTTACCTCCAGCACACCCAGATACTCACCCTTAAGGTCCCGCACCGCAAAGTAGCGAATCAAAATGTATTTTTCACCCATGCGAATCCAGAAATCCTCACTATCCTTGATACCATTCTTAAAGTCTTCCACCAATTTTTCCACAATATGAACACTTGCCGGGGGATGGCAATGTGATACCTGGCGACCGATAACGGAGGGTGTTCTGGGAAAAATGCGCTCATTACTCTGAGAGAAATAGCGTACCGTATCATCCCTCCCTACAAAGGTAATGTCTATAGGAAGTGCATTTAAAACCTGAGTCAGCTCCTCTAGGGTAAAGGAACCGGTAGGAAGCTTAACAATTCCATCCGGAGTTTCTCCCAAAGCACTCTCGGAAGGGGGCTGCGCTGTATCAGGCTGAGGATTTACAGTCTTTTCAGGAACCCATTTTGCCACATAGGTAAGAAGGCAATAGCCAAATTCCGGGCTGTCGAGCGCAACCTGCTGCCACTCATCCACCGTCAGCTTCTCAAGAAGAATGGGCAGCAGGATATTTTCCTCCTTAAAAACCATATCCGTCACTTTGGTCAGGGCTTCATCGGCCTGCTTTTGGGCAACCTCCTGATCTTTTTCAATATCCATTATCAACTCTTTTATAAGAGCCCGAATTTCATCATCCACCCCCCACATAACCTTGGGTGGTGCCGTTACGCCATACCGCTCGAGATAAGGAAAAAGGAGGTTTTCTTTCTTTTTATAGTGTCTGTCAAGCCCTTCGTACAACTTTTTTAATTCCTCGGCTGCACGCTGTCCTTCCTTTTCATCCACACCGCCGTCAAGCAGGCTTCGTATGCGGTCTATAAGCTGTTCGACCTTACGGTTTTCTCTTTTCAGAGTATTGGCGGGATGACCCGGAATATCCGACGGATCCTTGCTTTGGTGAATTTCCTCAATGGAACCCTTGAAAACCTCTGCATGAACATCACAAAGCTTTTGTATTTCGGAAACAGACAGTCCTTCCTGAATTAAGGACTGCTCAGCCTGAGAAATTTCTTCTGCCGAAACGCCGTCAAAAGCCTTAGAAAACTGCTCCTTAACCTCTTCAAGGGGTTTTCCCTCATGAAGCTCCTTAAGAATTGCTTTTATGGTATTTTTCCGAAATTCCCGGTTATTAATGAATTCGCTCATATTAATGCCCGCCCTCCTCTATTTCATAGCCTTTTCGTACAAAGGCTTCTCGTATCCGCTCCATATCCACATG
Source organism: Bacillota bacterium (assembly GCA_023446675.1). Taxonomy (GTDB): domain Bacteria; phylum Bacillota; class Clostridia; order DSM-8532; family DSM-8532; genus DTU059. The sequence continues at coordinate 4,095 of JAEXPO010000505.1, forward strand.
GCGCAAAGCTGCTCCCTTTGGAATGGTCATGAAGCGGCCCGCTGTTTTCAGCATTCCCGGTTTTGTAATGTCGGTGAAGCCCAGCTCCGTCAGAACATCTGCTACGGCTGGTTCCTCGCACCAAAGCTCATAGACTGTTTTTGTAAAATCAATTCGTTTTGTACTCATTCATACCATCTCCTTCTGAAGCATTTACTATTCCGGTTGCACTTTTATATAAAAGTACTTTTATAGTTACATTGTACTTAAGGAGAACCGGCATGTATGTTGTATTTACAACAGGAAAAAGGAAATATGAAAAAAAGAATCATTATCATGTTTAGCGCAAACAAAATAAGATTCTTTCCCGAAGCTTTTTATTATTAAAGGCAGCCCTTTAGTTTAGCCCTTCATCGCGATTAAGGCTTTCTGTCCGTCTTTGCCTGATATTACTCCGCCCAATAAGGAATTCCCGGATTACATTTTGCACCCACCAGACTCTTTTTGTCCCAGTCTAAGTCCAGAAAGCCGTCCGGGTCAGTAAAATAAACTTCCTGCCTGTACATTTCGCAATGGGTTTTAAAAAAGCTTTCCGGCGAGTTGTGCAGAATTTCCGGAATTCCTTCGAGATTCGTAACGATCCCAATTTTTTCCTCACCGTCTGCGTATCGGAC